>DAIDKC010000136.1 GCA_027451045.1 Holophagaceae bacterium
GTCAGCGGCCCAAGGCAGGTCGGCAAGACCACCTCCTGCCGGGCGGTGGGGAGCGTCTACCTCAACTGGGACAACCAGGATGATCGACGGATCCTCCTGAAGGGCCCGGGGGCGCTGGCGGAGCGGCTGGAGCTTGATCGCCTGCGGGCTGAACCGGTCGTGGTGGTCCTCGACGAGCTTCACAAGTACGCCAAGTGGAAGGGGCTGCTGAAGGGGTTCTTCGATATGGAGGTGGGGAGGCTGTTTCCAGAGTCAAGGTGAATGGCTCTCGATCTGTTCCTGAATGTGCTCAGGATGCGCGTCTCACATACTCCCGGCAGGGGATTGCAAAATTTACCGATCGGGAACAATTGTGTGTGGGCCATCCCGAATTTCAAAAAATATCCCGATCGGGAAAATATCCATAGACAAGCCCCCTGGAGGGTCGATACTTACCCGTACGGGAAATTTTATGAGTCGACCACCCTTTACCCCCTCAGATCTCGGCGCCCTCGTGCGACGAGTTCGCAAGGCCCAGGGGCTGCGCCAGGATGAACTGGCAGGCGTCGCTGCCGTTGGGCTCCGGTTCATCGTGGACCTGGAGGCGGGGAAGCCGACGATCCAGATTGGGAAGGCCCTGAAGGTTCTGGAGGCCCTGGGCTGCTCCCTCTCCGTCACGCCGCCACAGGGGTTGGATTCCAGGAGTGAGCCATGAGGCGCTTGGTCGTGTGGTGGGATGACCGGCCTGTGGGTGAGTTGACCCAAGACGATGGGGGAGATCTGGGCTTCTCTTACGGGGAGGAGTGGCTCGGCGATGAGCGAACCCCAGCGGTGTCGGCCTCGCTCCCCAAGCGGCCTGAACCCTTCTCGCGGCGGGAATGCCGACCCTTCTTCGGCGGCCTCCTCCCGGAGGAGACGCAGCGGCGGGCGGCGGCCCAGGCCCTGGGAATCTCGGCAGCCAACGACTTCGCCATGCTGGATTGTCTGGGTGGCGAGGTCGCCGGGGCCCTGCAGCTCCTGCCACCTGGAGAACGGCCAGAGGCTGCTGCCGGACCGTGGGAGCCGATGCCGCTGGATGAGGGTGCCCTGCTGCGGATGCTGGATGCCCTACCGGCTCGCCCCCTCCTCGCGGGTGAAGGAGGGCTGCGCCTGTCCCTGGCCGGCGCGCAGTCCAAGGTGCCCGTGGTTCTGGTGGAGGGTGCGGTGGCGCTCTCGCTGCCCGGCCAGCCCACCACCCACATCCTGAAACCCGCCATCCCACGCTTCGAGGCCACCACGGAGAACGAGGCCTTCGCCATGAGGCTGGCTGCTGCGGTCGGCTTGAACGTGGCGGCGGTGGATCCCCGCGTCATCCGGACACCGAATGGAGAGATCAAGACCTTGCTCCTGGTGACTCGCTACGACCGGGCCGAAACCGCAGGGCAGGGGACACGGCGCCTTCACCAGGAGGATGTCTGCCAGGCGCTGGGCATCCCTGTGGAGCGGAAATACCAGAGCGAGGGCGGGCCTTCGCTGGAGCAGTGTTTCGCGGTCCTGCGGCGCGTGTCGGCCCGCCCGGCTGCGGATGTGCTGCGGCTCCTGGATGCGGTGATCTTCAACGCGGTGATCGGGAACGCGGACGCGCATGGGAAGAACTTCTCCATCCTCTACGGTGAGGCTGGTCCAGCCCTGGCGCCCCTCTACGATCTGCTGTCCACCGTGGTCTACCCGGAACTCTCGCCGAAGTTCGCCATGAAGGTCGGGGGACAGGCGCGACTGGAGGATCTGGACGCGCAGGCTTGGTCGGACTTCGCCAGGAAGGTGGAACTGGGCTTCCCACTGGTGCGTCGCAGGGTCGGGGAGTTGGCCTCGGCCATTTCGGGAGCCGCCGACGCTGCCCGTGAGGGTCTTTCAGGCATCGGGCTGGAGGATCGTGCGCTGGAGCGGTTCTCGGCGCTCATCCGAACGCGGGCAGAGATGTGTCTCTCAGCCCTTAGCAGGCATTGAATGGAGCAGAGTGGGTGTGCGAGAGGCCTCAGCCCCCAGCAGAGGAAGACCCACCGCTTCATCGACCTGGTAGCCCATGGTGCGGTACCCCTTCATCCGCTTCTCAAACATCTTGCGGAATACCGCCAGGGAATCGTCAAGGTAGTCGTAGATACGAACTTCTTCCTTTCCGGGGTGAAGGCGGTGGAGGCGTCCGGCGTATTGGACCAAGGTGCCTCTCCAGGCGATAGGCATCGCCATGAAGAGGGTGTCCAGGCGGGCGTCATCGAATCCTTCTCCGATGTAGCGACCGGTAGCCAGAATGAGACGGGGCTCGCTGGGCGTGGCTTCGGCAAGTCGCAGCAAGGCTTTCCGACGGGCCTTCACCGGCACACCACCGTGGAGTACCACGACATGTTTTGCGACGTCCTTGAGGGCATCCACCAGAATGTCGAGGTGATCCCGGCGCTCGGTGAGCACGATCGGCGATCGACCTTCGGACAAGGCTCTGCGGACATCCTGGATGATCATGGCGTTCCGGTGGGGGTCTGCCACGAGCGCAGCATAGAGGTCCTGGATGGTTCCCTGTGCGAAGAACCGGGTCTCCCGCACGATCAGCCGGTTGGCGAACGGGCGCCCTCCTGCCTGTGAAAGGGGATGCACCTGGTGCCGGATGGGGCCGCACTGAAAGTGCAGTAGCCGCTGAAGGCCATCGCGCCGGTAAGGGGTCGCCGTGAGTCCCAGCACATAACGGGCCTTCACCTCACGCATCACCCGTTCAAAAGAGACGGCGGGGGCGTGATGGCACTCGTCCACGATCACCTGGCCGTAGTTTGCAACGAGGTCCAGCACACCCTCACGGCTGGTGAGGCTCTGGATCATCGCCACATCGATCCGTCCGGTTACCTTCTGCTTTCCACCTCCAATCTGTCCGACGTCCTTCTTCCCCAGGCCAAGGAAAGTCTGCAACTGGGCACACCACTGGTCCAAGAGTGGCTTCCGATGCACCAGCACCAAGGTGTTTACGCCCCTCAAGGCAATCATGTGAGCACCGAAGACAGTCTTCCCAGTGCCAGGCGGAGCCACGAAGATGCCAAGGTCGTGGGGGCCAAAGGCATTCACGGCGGCCTGCTGAACCTCGGTGAGCTGTCCATGGAACGCCACTTCAAGGGGTTCACCCAGGCAACGCCGGTCCTCTATGTCCAGCGAGCTTCCATGCTCTGCAAGCAACCCATGAAGTTCATCCTCGCAGCCTCGTGGGAGGGCGATGTGGGCTGGATGTTCCTCTGCAGCACAAATGACGCGCGGGATGCCCGCGGTGGAGAACCGCATGGCCTGCTTCTGGTAGAACTCAGGGTTCTGGAAGGCGGCCAGGCGCTTGATCTCGGCGTGAAGGACGGCAGGCAGACCCGTCTTTTCAACGAAGACCTGGTGTGCACGCATGGCATTCACCCGCGGAGGGATCTCTCCCCCGATCTGTTTTCTCTTCGGCTTTCCAGAAGGCGGACGCTCCCATGGTGTCTCGTCCAATCCGTCGACAAGAGGGTCGAAACGGATTCCGAGCACCTTTCCCTGGCGGGTAGCTGCATCGACCAGGGTGTCTACCTGCGCTGGCGACATCCGTCCGAGGTTGGCGAGGTAGATCCAGGGATCAGGATATGGATCCAGGCATTGGTCCAGAAACAGGGTATTCCCGTTCTTCCTGGCATCTTGCTGAAGCGGTAGCGCAATCAGATTGCCGAATCCACCTTGGGGCATGGTGTCCTGGTTCGGGAATAGACGGTCGTAGGACTTCATGCTCAATTGGGGGCGACGATTCATCGTCTCCGTGAGAAGGAAACAGCCAAGCTTTCGGGCCGTTGCGGCAAGTACCGGGGCAGAGAAGAAAATCCAGAGATGCGCCCCCTCCCCGGATCGGGATCGTTCCAGGGCAGCGGGAACATCATGTCGCCGGCATGTCTCGAGTACGGCTGTCGCATCCTCGTTCCACCCCTCGCCATCGAAGTCAGCGGCCAGGAACCAGCAGGTCTCATCCAGAAGCAGGGGATAGACGCCGATGACATGACGGCCTTGGAGGTGGTCCAGTACCGCCTGATCATCCATGGGGGTGAATCGCCGGTTCGGGCATTCTGCGCACTTGATCTTGAACTTGTCGCAGAGGGCGCGATTCCTTTCGTTGGCGCATACCGGGGAATAGCCCTTGCGATCTCCCCGTGTGCTCACCCATAAGCGCGGGAACACGTCCTCTCGACCTCGGAAGAGGCTCCGGAACAGCGCCACTTTTCCGATGGGAGATTGGGGGCCCGGGGTTAGAGCCTCCCGTGCATCAATAGCGGCGATGGACTGAAGCCGAGCTTTGATTTCACGGATCTGTGCGCGTGTCGCTTCTGCGTACCGGAGCTGTTCCGCCAAGTGGGTTTCCAGAGAATCCAGTTGCGCGACCAGATCCTCTCGGTGGGACATGGCTACAGAGCTCCTCGGACCCCATGGCGGCACTGGGTTCTTCCCCATCGAAGCCCCTGTGGTCATTGTCTATCTTGCTCGGTGCGCAGAGAAGTTGCACATCACCCAAATGGGCCAGGAATACCTGGTGTCGCCGCTACGTCCAAAACGGCAAGCGAGATTGGTCATCCTGCCGTAAGGGCCAGACGGTTTGTCTGTATTCAATATTATCGTAAAACGGTCTGGACCAAAACACGATACACGAGATAATGGACCCATGACTGAGCGGCCCCGAATCTACACCACCTTGCTGAAGG
>DAIDKC010000137.1 GCA_027451045.1 Holophagaceae bacterium
AGAGGAAGGCGGAGCCCGATTCCTGGCCGAAAGCAGCTGGTGACGGGTGGGATCTATGACACCCCGGGACATTCTGTCGGAGTTGGGCAAACGCGGATTCCGCCTCACCCTCCGGCCGGGGGGACTTCACCTATCCCGTCCCGAAGAACAAATTGATCCCCCATTGGATCTGTTCGCACAAATCGCCGAGCACCGCCTCTCGCTGATCGAACAACTGGAAGCCGAAGCCCGCGCCAGGGAGGCCCACGAGGCCAGCCTGGCCGCAGGGCGGGTGACGCCCTTCCCTGCTCACCTCCGGGCCTACCTCCATCCCTACATCCGGCACCTGTAATCGGCGGGGGGTCGTGGCGTCAACTCGAATTCGAGCGAACGATCCCGCCCCATCCCCGATTCATGCACCCCGCCATCTGGTTCCTTTGGTGGTCGGTCCACTGGAACAAGTAGCCCGGAAACCCGAGCCTTAAGCATGAGTTGCAACATATATAAGGTGAGATACCCAAACAAGGTAACAACCCTGGAATTTAGGGCAATGTAGGCTGGGTCCAAGTTGAGTGAGTGGTCACCATGCATGATCTATGGTTGTTTGGGATTTACACAAGATAGTGCAACCCAAGATGGTACTTCTTCACTAGAGCCATCTTGTTGCTGTACTTTATTATTAACAAGTCCCCATGTATATCCTGTATCTGTGTCTATTAAAAAAGTATTGCTGACAGTAATGCCAGATGTGAATATTTGAAAGTGTGGATGATTTGATTTAAATGAATTTGGATATGGAGTTATATCCATTTTGTCCCAATCAAATGTATTCCCCTTTGTTAAAACCAATTGATACACAACGCCAGAAAAGCGATCTAGCTTAAATGTCCAACGAACAGCAAGTTCTGATTGAATGATCTCATAGTGAGCATTAGGAGGTGTTGTAGTATTTTGATGGGGATATGATTGAATAACTTGGGCATTTATAAATGTTGTACTCAAAATAATTATTAAAATCATAAAATTGCGCATCTAAATCTCCATTTAACTTAACAAAAGAAGTAAACTTGACCTATCTGCTCCAAAGGACTGAGCATAGGTTCAGCCTATTGACACACCTCAGGGCTGTTCCCGTGGCTGAAGGATGGACTCCCAAGTGAATTTCTCATCAGGGGTGAGGTATTTCGGTTCTGGGCCACGCCCTGGCCATAGGTGGAATCCTCCACAGGTCCGAGTGGTTCGAGCATCAAACCAGCCGCCTGACATCCTGCGGCCATCCCAGCCGCCGATAAGGAGCCTCTTCGGGATGACATCCCCCCGGGCAGGACTGGTGTAGAGCTTGGTGATATAGACCCCGTTCTGGTCGTCGTAGTCGCCCAGCATCTGGAAGTCACCGTCGAGGTCTTTTCCGAACCCCAGAACCTTCCCGTCAAAGAACACCAACTCAAGGGCCTCGGGAAACTCGTCGGGACGCAGCAACCAATAGCCCGACCAACGACCACTCAGTTGTTCCAGGACATGGGCCATCGGCTGCCTCTTAGGATCACGATTCGGTTCCGGGGCAAAGCGCAGGGTTGAAAATGACTGTACCAGGTTCTGATGTAAACCGGATTCCAGGGAATGCCCGTATAGACGGGGTGATGCATCATCCACCTCCGGGCTTCATCTCCTGGACCCCATCCAGGGGGGGTGTCGAATTCATCGTCCGGAACGATTTTCGAACCCGCCGGAAGGCCCACAGAATGGGCGGCCAGGGGAATCCAGGAAGGGTGGAAGCACGGAACCGGATGGGATCCGCAAGTTGCCCACCCATCGCTGGGATGTGGTAACAGTGTGGTAATGACCCAAACAACATCTTCGGAGGGTACAAAGAAAAACCCCGCAGAGTGAGGATCTGCGGGGCTCTGGGGTGGTGGTTCCTCTGGGACTCGAACCCAGGACCCTCTGATTAAGAGTCAGATGCTCTAACCAGCTGAGCTAAGGAACCCCAGGAGCAAGAGTCTAGCACGGGTCGGGAAGGTTGCAAGGGTGCGGGTCAGAGGGCGGGCATCTTCATGGCGTCGCGGACCTCGGCCAGGGTGTCGGCGGCCACGGCACGGGCGCGGGCACTGCCCTCGCGCAGGACGTTCTCAAGGTTGGCAGGCTTGGCGAGATGATCCTCGATCTTCTCCCGCACGGGCGCGATGCGGCGGGTCATGGCCTCGGCGACGCGCTTCTTGCAGTCGAAGCAGCCGATGCCCGCGCGGCGGCATTCGGTGTCTACCGTCTGCACCGTGGCCTCGTCGCTGAAGAGCCTGTGGAAGTCCATCACCGGGCAGATGTCGGGGTTGCCCGGATCGCTCTTGCGCACGCGGGCCGGATCCGAGGCCATCTGGCGGGTGCACTTCTCCAGGATCACGGCATCGGTGTCGCGCAGGTACACGCAGTTCCCGTAGCTCTTGGACATCTTCTTGCCGTCGAGGCCTGGCACCTTGGGCGTCTTCGTGAGCACCGCATCGGGCTCGGGGAAAACCTCGCACTGGTAGAGGAAATGGAACCGGCGCACCACCTCCCGGGCCAGTTCCAGATGGAAGAGCTGGTCCTCCCCCACGGGAACCTTGTGGGCCTTGTAGAGGATGATGTCGGCGGTCTGCAGCAGAGGATAGCCGAGGAAGCCGTAGCTGCCGAGATCCGCCACGGCGTTCTGCAGCTTTTCCTTGTAGGTGGGCACGCGCTCCAGCCAGGAGAGGGGGGTCATCATGGAGAGCAGCAGGTGCAGCTCGGCATGCTCCTTCACCAGGCTCTGGACGAAGAGGGTGCTCTGCGCCGGATCCAGCCCGGCCGCGAGGTAGGTCGCGGTCAGCTCCAACGTGGCGGGCCAGATTTCCGCGACGGTCTCGTACTTGGAGGTGAGGGCATGCCAGTCCGCGATCATGTAGAAGGCCTCGCCCCTGCCCTGGAGGAGCGTGAAGTTGTCCAGGGCCCCCACCAGATGGCCGATGTGGAGGGAGCCGGAAGGCTGGATGCCGGACAGGATTCGCTGCATGAAGGGCTCCAAGGAGACGGTTCAGGCGTGGAGGACGAGGCGGGCCACGGATTCGATGCCGTAGAAGAGGAGGCCGAACACGGGGCCGAGGACGTACCCCAGGATCCCGGTCAGGGCCGTCACGATGAGGATCGGCCCCATCCAGGGCTGGATCCGGTCGAATTTCGGGAGCCACCGCCAGGGCAGGAGGCCCCGCAGGATCCCCGCGCCGTCGAGGGGTCCGAGGGGCAGCAGGTTGAAGAGGGCCAGTCCGAGATTGATGATCACCAGGCGGCTGAGGAGGGCCAGGGCGAGCGTGACGCCGGGGGCCAGGTGGAGGGTCTGGAGGCTCTCCACCTTCCAGGCGTTCATGGTGAAGACGAAGAGGCGGTAGGAGAGGCCCATGGGCGCGACGGCCTTCACCAGCCCGAGCAGCAGACCCAGGAAGAGGATGGCCTGGATCAGGTTGGAAGCCGGGCCCGCACTGGCGACGAGGGCATAGCCCACCCGCTGGGTGAAGCGGCGGGTGAGTTTGCGTGGATCCACGGGCACCGGCTTGGCCCAGCCGATGAACGGGAATCCCGTCATCAGGCCCAGCAGCGGGAAGATCACCGTGCCGAGCAGGTCAATGTGGGCCATGGGATTGATCGTCATGCGGCCGCGGCTGGCTGCGGTGTCGTCGTCCAGCAGATAGGCCGCCGTGGCGTGGGACGCTTCGTGGACGCTCAGGCTGAAGAGCAGGGCAACGTAGCTGACAAGGATGGTGGGGAGGGAGAGATGGTCGAACACCCGGACTCCGGCAGGACTTCCATCCTACCCGGCCGGATGGCGTTCCTCCCGGGGCGCGGGCTATCCTTGGGCACCCGCCTGGAGCCGACATGTACCTGAAACCCAATTCGCCCGCAGCCGCGGACGCCGGGAAGTCCGTCATTGGCTTCAACATCATCAACGGGAGGGAGGTCGAGGGGGATCTCTCCATGATCGAGTCCCGCTCCGCGGTGGACCGCCGCGACCTGGTGGGCGTGTTCCCCGACAGCGGCGAGAAGGATGTGGCCCGGGCCGCAAAGGCCGCCGCCGAGGCCTTCAGGGGGTGGTCGGCCACCCCCGCCCCGGTCCGGGGCGCGGTGATCCAGAGGGCCGGCCACATCCTCCAGCAGCAGAAGGAACGCTTCGCCCGCATCATCACCCGCGAGATCGGCAAGACGCCCCGGGAGGCCCTGGGCGAAGTCCAGGAGGCCATTGACACCTGCTCCTTCTTCGCCTCGGAAGGGCGCCGGCTCTACGGGCAGACCGTCCCCTCGGAGCTGCCCCACAAGAGCCTCGCCACCTACCGCCGTCCCGTCGGCGTCTGCGGCATCCTCGCTGCCAACAACTTCCCCCTGGCGGTGCCCAGCTGGAAGATCATCCCGGCCATCCTCTGCGGCAATACCGTGGTGTGGAAGCCCAGCGACGACGCCCCCACCATCGCCTACCTCTTCGTGCGGGCCCTCATGGACGCGGGCCTGCCGCCAGGGGTGGTGAACACCGTGAACGGCCGGGGCCGCGCGGGCTGCGGCAAGCACTTCCTGGCAGGCATAGACAAGGGCTACTACCAGAAGTTCAGCTTCACGGGCTCCACCGCCGTGGGCCGGATGATCGGGGAGGCCTGCGGGCGGAACCTCATCATCCCGAGCCTGGAACTGGGCGGGAAGAACCCCATGGTGGTGATGCCCGACGCGGATCTGGACCTCGCGGTTCAGGGCGCGCTGTGGTCCGCCTTCGGGACTGCCGGCCAGCGCTGCACGAGCCTGGCGAACCTCATCGTCCACGAGGCCTGCGCCGCCGAGTTCAAGGGGAAGTTCCTCGAAGCCGTGGCCGCGATGGCTATCGGCAACCCCATGAGCCATCCCGATGTCGCCTACGGCCCCATGATCAATGTCCGGTTCGCGGAAGCCTTCCGGGCGCACTGGGAGATGGGGCGCAAGGACGGCGCCACCCTGCTCAGCGGCGGGGGGCAGTGGAGTGAACCGAACCGGGACGGGCGGGTCCACGGCGTCGTCGAGCACGGGATGTACATGCAGCCGTGCGTGTGGGAGGGCGTCACGCCGGCCATGGACCTGTTCCAGACGGAGATCTTCGGGCCAACGGTGAATCTCTGCACCGTGAAACACTTCGACGAGGCCCTGGCCTGGGCCAACGGCACCCCCTACGGGCTTTCCAGCAGCATCTACACGGAGAACCGGCACTGGATCGCCCGGTTCACCCGCGAGATCAAGGCCGGCATGACCAGCATCAACAACAGCACCACCGGCGCCGAGGCCCACATGCCCTTCGGCGGCAACGGCTGGACCGGCAACGGCAGCCGCGAGAGCGGCATGTGGGTGCTCGACTGGTACACCCGCTGGCAGGCCGTGAACGACGACGCCTCGGGGCACCTCCAGCTCGCCCAGATCGAGACCGACTACGGCCATGCCAGGGCCAAGAAGACGGACTGGGCGAGCCTCTGAGGCCCGCCGGGCCTACAATGGGTCCAGGAGTCCCACCATGACCAAGCCCCTCGTCCCTGCCGATCTCCTCAAGAGCCTCCAGGCCACGGACAGGCCGGCCTCCGATGCCTCCGCAGCCAAGCCCAAGGCCAAGCCCCAGCCCATGCCAGCGGTGAAGCCCTCCACCAAGCCCCAGGGCAAGACCGGCGGCGCGGCCCACATGCGGTCCAGCAACCGCGGGAAGTAGTCAGGCGATATCCCAGTCGGGAAGCCCGCTGAGCCGTCTCAGGACCTCTGCAACCAGGCCTGGCGCGGAATCGCCGGCAGTCCTGACCCGGGCGGTGGCCCCCCCCGGCAGATGCACCACATGGACCGAGGCGCCCCCCGGGAAGGCGGGATGCCGGGCCAGGGGACGCGCCAGCGACGCCAGATCCAGGTCCTCCAGCCAGCCGCCGGGAAGTCCCGCCGGCCGGGCCCCAGGCACCAGGGCGCCCACTTCCCGGGGCTGGAGGAGCACCAGGTGGTGCCGCCCGTTCTCGGTGCCACGCCAGGGCAGGAAGGGCGGCAGATCGCCGAACCCGATGCCTCCCTTGCGGCATTCGGGCCAGATACGCACCTCGGCCGCGCCGGCCTCGTCGGCGGCCTCCCAGGCCAGGCGGACCAGGTCGGGCGCGGCAGGGATCAGCCAGGGCTGGAGGTCGTCGAACGCCATGGGGTCGAGGATCCCACGAAGTGCGGGTAGGCTGGGCCCATGGTCTCGGGCGGGAACGGATCCAGCGGGGAGGGGGCACCCAGGCCCGTGGTGGCCACCGGTCAGCAGATCGGGGCCGGATGGACGCCGGCCCTGTCCGTGGCCAAGGCGCTGGCCGCCCTCGCCGAGGCTCGGCGGACGGGTGCCGAGGCCGTGTACTGGCTGGCGGACGAAGACCACGACCGGATCGAGGTGGCCTCCGTGGTCGGCACCCGGGGTGACCGTCTCCTGCGCCACCGCTTCCGCTTCGACACCCCCGCGGGGACGGCCTCCGGCTGGCTGCCCTGGACCGGCACCCACCAGGCCGAAG
>DAIDKC010000138.1 GCA_027451045.1 Holophagaceae bacterium
AGGCCCTGGCCGTCTGGTGCCAGAACCGCGACGGACAGGCTTCCGTCTGCGTGCGCCGCTTCGACGGCACGGCCTGGAGCCCCCACCCCCTGCTGCTCGGCGCGCCGGGCCGGGAGGCCCGCGATCCCGCCGCCGCGCTGACGGCCAGCGGCCACGTGGCCGTCGTCTGGCGGCAAGGGGGGGAGGCCGATGGCCACATCGTGACGGCGGTCGGGGAGGCGTAGACTGGGCCCATCCCCCCATCCGCTTGTCCGGAGGCCTCCATGCTGGATCGCGCCGCCCGAGGATTGACCCTCGCCCTGCTGCTGGCCTCGGGAGGGCTGAACGCCCAGGGGCTCCCCAGCGAGATCCCCGCCACCTTCAAGTCCGTCTCGGACACCTGGGACTACACCCGCCGCGACGTGATGATCCCCATGCGGGACGGCGTGAAGCTGCACACCGTGATCCTGGTGCCGAAGGGCGCCAAGGATGCCCCCATGCTCCTGACCCGCACGCCCTACGATGCGAGCAGGCTGACGGCCCATGCCGCGAGCGCGCACCTGGGCCCGGAGCTTCAGGGCTACGACAACGCCACGGATGTGATCCTCGCGGGCGGCTACATCCGCGTGGTGCAGGACGTGCGGGGGAAGTACGGCTCCGAGGGGGACTACGTCATGAACCGCCCCCTCCGGGGGCCTCTCAATCCCACGGCCGTGGACAATGCCACCGACACCTGGGACACCCTCGACTGGCTCGTGAAGCACGTGCCGGAGAGCAACGGCCGGGTGGGCATTCTGGGCATCTCCTACGACGGCTACCTGGCCCTGACGGCCCTCGTGGATCCGCACCCCGCCCTCAAGGTGGTGGTGCCCATGAATCCCATGGTGGACGGCTGGCGGGGCGACGACTGGTTCCACAACGGCGCCTTCCGGCAGCAGAACCTCGCCTACATCTACGAGCAGGAGGCGGCGCGGGCGGGCGGATTCAGCTGGTGGAGCACCGCCTACGACGACTACGAGGCCTTCCTGGCCGCGGGTTCCGCGGGGGACATGGCCCGCAGCCACGGCATGGACCAGCTGGGCTTCTGGCGCAAGATTGCTGCCCACCCGGCCTACGACAGCTTCTGGCAGCAGCAGGCCATGGACCGCCTCCTGGCCGCCCAGCCCCTGAAGGTGCCCGTGATGCTGGTGCACAGCCTCTACGATGCGGAGGACATCTACGGTGCCCTCGCGGTCTGGAAGGTCCTGCATGCGAAGGATCCCACCGGCCGGATGGTCCACCTCGTCATGGGTCCCTGGTGCCACGGCGGCGAGATCCAGGAAGGCAGCAGCCTGGGCCCCCTGCGCTTCGGCCAGGACACGGCCCGGGTCTTCCGCTGGGACATGCTCAAGCCCTTCCTGGACCAGTACCTGAAGCCCGGCGCCCCGGCGGCGGACCTGGCGCCGGTCACGGCCTTCGAGACGGGCACGGACCGCTGGGAACGCCTCGCCACCTGGCCCCGGGCCGGGGCGGGCACGACGATTCCCGCCACGCGCTTCTACCTGGAACCCGGACTGAAGGTGGGGAAGACGCCGCCGGAAGCCGGTGGCACGGCCTTCGACGCCTACGTGTC
>DAIDKC010000139.1 GCA_027451045.1 Holophagaceae bacterium
CTCCCGGAAGGTCCATGGGAATCGAAAGAGCCCGAAGGTGATGCGGCTCTCCCGGAGCCCAGGGCCGTGACCACCTCGTCCCCGGTCGTCAGGGCCGACAGGTCCGGGAGCGCACCGGGGGGTTCCGGGGGCTCCTCCCCGCGGTCCAGGAGACGGGCGAGACCGAAATCCAGCACCTTCACGCGGGGGGCGGCACCTTCTTCCCGGGCCACCATGATGTTGGCCGGTTTCAGGTCGCGATGGACGAGGCCCTTGGCATGGGCGGATTCCAGGGCCCGGGCCACGGCGAGGAGGATCTGGAGCTTCTCCCGCCTGCGGAGCGCCGGGGCCACCCGGTCCAGGGTCTCGCCAGGCACGAGTTCCATGGCGATGAAGGTGCCGTGGGTGGTCTCGACCCATTCATGGATCTGGCAGACGTTGGGATGGTTCAGCTGGGCCAGGGCCAGGGCTTCCCGATGGAAGCGCGCGAGGGCCTCCCCGTCCCGGCCACTGCCCCCCCGGAGGGCCTTGAGGGCCACGCTCCGCTCCAGGGTGGGATCCCAGGCCTGGTAGACCTGGCCCATCCCCCCGGTCCCCAGGACCCGCTCGATGCGGAAGCGCCCCACGCAGGTCCCGGGTTCCAGGGACTGGCCGTCGGACGGGATCGGATCGGGTTCAGACGAGGAGGAGATCATGCAGGCCCTGGGACGACGCCATCAGTGTGACCGGTCGGCGTTCCGATCGTCGAAGCTGGAGCGGGAGCCGGGTCCTTCCCAGGCGCGGAGCCCCGGCCTGGACCCTCCGCCGTCATCACCCGGAGCGGCCGCATCAGAACCCCTCCCCGAGGCTCTCCGCGATCTTCACCGTGAGATCGTCGGCCTGGAAGGGCTTGCACAGGTAGTTCACGGCGCCTGCCTGGATGGCCTGGATGATCCGGGGGCGGTCGGCCTCGGTGGTGAGCATCATCACGGGAATGGCTTTCAGCACCGGATCGGCCTTGAGGCGGGAAAGCACCTCGAACCCGTTCATCTCGGGCATGTTCACGTCCAGGATGACCAGGGCGATCTCCTCGTGGTTCCGGGCGATCACCTCCAGCGCCTCGACCCCGTTGGCCGCTTCGAGGAACCCATAGCCGAGCACCTCCACCGTGCGGCCGATGATCCGCCGCATGACGCCCGAATCGTCCACCGAAAGCACTTTCTTCATGGCGAACCCCTTTTCAGGAGAGCTGGCACTGGTAGTAGCTTCCGGAGCCGTGGGTGAGCTGCTGGAAGTCCTCGGAGATGCCGCGGAGGGATTCCACGGCACTGATGATCAGGTGGCCCTCGGGGGCCAGCAGGCGGGCGATGCCCCCGTAGATCTGGCGCTTGAAGCCGTCCGAGAAGTAGATCGCCACGTAGCGGAGGAAGACGATGTCGAAGCGCCCCAGGGCCTCCATCGGATCCTGGAGGTTGAACTTCCGGAAGGTGACCATGCGCTTGAGTTCGTCGTTCACCGTCCAGACATGCCCCTCCTGGTGGAAGTAGCGGTCCCGCAGGGGCTCGGGGAGGCCGCGGGCAATGGCGGCCTGGTCGTAGCGACCCAGCTTGGCCACGAAGAGCGCCGAGGGCGAGATGTCGGTGGCGAGGATCTCGAACTGGTCCGGGCGCACGGCCGGATTGGAGCGGCAGAACTCGTGGATGGTCATGGCGATGGAATACGGCTCCTGGCCCGTGGAGCTGGCGGCGGACCAGATCCGGATGCGGAAGCGGCTCCCCTGGGACAGGTCGGCGGCGAGCTGGGGCAGCAGCCTGTCCCGCAGGATCGAGAAGGGGTGGGTGTCGCGGAACCACAGGGTCTCGTTGGTGGTCATGGCGTCCACGATCTTGTCGCGGAGCTGGGGGCTGGGGTCGCTGGACACCAGGCGGTAGAAGGCTCCGAAGTCCTGGCACCCGTTCTCGGCCAGGAGGGGGGCCAGGCGGGTCTCCACGAGGTAGGTCTTCTCGTCGCCCAGGGCGATCCCGCACAGCCTCTCGATGAGGTCGCGAAGCAGCCTGAACTCGGTGGCGGAAATGGCATCGGCCATCATGCCCCCCGGTTCCGGCGGATGTGGTGGACGATCCGGGCCGCCAGGCGGTCGAGGGGGACCTGCTCGTCCGACAGCCCGGCCTCGTCCACGGCCAGGGGCATGCCGTAGACCGTGCAGGTGGCCTCGGTCTGGGTGAGGCAGAGGCAGCCCTTGCGCTTCATGGCCCGCACCCCCTCGCACCCGTCGCTGCCCATTCCGGTCATCACCACCGCCAGCATGTTCCCTGCGTACTGGGCCGCCATGGAACGGAACATCACGTCCACCGAGGGACGGCAGCTGTTCTCCGGAGGGTTCTCGTTGAGACCCACGATCGGGATGGTGCCCTGCCCCTCCGCATCCTGCCGGCGCCGCACGACCATGTGCAGGCCGCCGGGGGCGATGTAGACATGGCCGGGCAGGATGGGCTCTCCGTCCCGGGCCTCGCTCACGGCCAGGTGCGACCGCTGGTCCAGGTGTTCGGCCAGGGAGGCCGTGAACATGGGGGGCATGTGCTGCACCAGGAGGATGGGAACGGGGAAATCCGCCGGGAGCCGGGGGATCACCTCGGCCAGGGCGTTGGGTCCACCGGTGCTGACGCCGATACCCACCACGTCGAAGGTTCCGGGAAGGGGTGCCACGCGCGGCTCGGGCCGGGGAGGCACGATCGCCGCCGCAGGCGTGGGCGGCACCCGTTCCGGAGCAGCGACCGGCTCCGGAGGAGGCCCCTGGCGCAGGTTCATGCGCGTCCGGACATGGCGCAGCAGGGGTCTCAACTTGTCCTTCAGTTCCTGGCGGCTGGCTTCGGGATCGGCGCCTTCGGGCTTGCGGAGGAAGTCCAGGGCGCCCTGTTCCAGGCACCGGACCGTGATCTCGGCGGAGCCGAGGTTGGTGCCGCTCACCATGACCACGCTGGTATCGGGATGATGCCGGCGGATCGCCCGCAGGGCCTCCAGGCCGTTCATCTCGGGCATCTCCACATCCAGCAGCACCAGATCGGCTGGGGCCTGGTCCAGCTTGGCGAGGGCGAGGCGGCCATGGGGGGCGGTGCCGGCCACTTCCGTGTCCTCCAGCGACTCCACCACCTCGACCAGGATCTTGCGGTAGACGACCGTGTCATCCACGATCAGCACCCGGAGTCTCGGCTGGTCCATGGTCGGCCTCGGTTCAGGGCTGAAGGATGGAGGCCTGGACCCGGGCCAGGGCCTCTGCGATGAAGCCCGCCGCATCGCCGGTGATGGGGTCTCCGTGGCCAGGGTAGATCACGGAGGGACGCAGGGCGGCGAGGCGCTCGAGGCTGCGGGCATAGCAGGCCGGATAGGTCCCTCCGGTATCCGAGATGCGGTAGAGCGTGTCGCCCGAGAACAGCTCCCGCGTCTCCGGGCAGAACAGGCAGATGGAATCATCCGAATGCCCAGGGGTATGGAGCACGCGCATGTCCAGGGACCCGACCCGCAGCCACTGGCCATCCGCCAGGAGATGGCACACGCGCGGCCCGGGCTGGAAGGCGTGGACCACCGGCTGGAAGCGCGCCGCGACCGCCTCGAGGGCCCCGGCATGGTCGTAGTGGGCGTGGGTGAGCACCACCTGTTCGACGGGCCGCCGCCCGAGGCCCTTCGGGAGGCCGGACAGGGCTGCGAGCACGGCATCGAGGGTACCGGGATGGCTGGACCCCACATCCACCAGGGTGTGGACATCCCGGGGATTGCCGGGGTCTCCCGCCACCCAGTAGACGTTGCAGCAGTAGTCGTTCGCCTGTTCCGGATGGACGAGCTGGATCCTCATGGCTCCCCCGGGCGTCGGCGGAAGAGGGGAAGCCCCGGTTCGATGGCCTCGAACTGCCCGGTGTTGCCCTCCGGCAGGGGCTGGAAGCCATCCAGAGCCAGGTAGCCGCCGGGCCGCAGGACACGGTGGAACATGGACACGATGGGGCCCTGGGCTTCGGGGGGACAGTGCATGAGCACGTTCTTGCACACCACCAGGGAGAACCCCGACTCCGGCGGAACGAGGGTAAGCAGGTCGTGCCTCTGGTAGCGGATGCAGTTCCGCAGGGTGGGCACGGCCTCGAAGACATCCGGGACCTCCGTGGGCTGGAAGTAGGCTGATCTGAGAAGCTCGGGGACCCACATCAGCTCCTGGACGCGGTAGCGGCCCCGGGCGATGCGGGCCTCGAACTGGGGGAAGGCGCTCTCTTCACGATCCGTGGCGAGGATGCGGAGGTTGCGGAGGGTGAAGGGATCCAGCCGCTCCGCGAAGATCATCGCCAGGGAGTAGGCCTCCTCGCCGGTGGCGCAGCCTGCATCCCAAACCTTGATCTCCTGCTGGGACAAAGCCCAGGGCACCACGAAGGCACCGATGGCGTCCAGTACATCGGCATCACGGAAGAAGGAGGTGTAGGCCAAGGCGGAGGCTCCGGTGGGGCTGCGTACGATGACACGGGAGGGGAGCGGGCTTCCCCGCTCCCCTCATCGGTAGAGGCGCCTAGATCCTGAATTTGCGCACAGCGGACTGGAGACGTTCCGCCAGGCGTGCAAGATCCTTGGCCGCCGTGTTGGTATCACCGGCCCCGCGCGTGGTGTCCTTGGCCTGGGTGCTGACGGCCACGACATTCTTCGCCACGTCGTTCATGCCCTTGGCAGCCTCACCGGCGTTCCGGGCCACATCGTTGGCGCCGGTGGCGAGCTGGGTGATGTTGCGCGCGATGTCGCCCACCCCCTTCACGGCCTCCTGCACGTTGCGGGACACCTCGTTGGCGCCCTGGGCCGCCTGCTGGACGTTGCGGGCGACCTCGTTGGCACCCCGGGCCGCATCGCCCACGTTCTTCGAGATCTCGTTGGTGGTGGCCGTCTGCTCCGCCACCGCCGCGGCGATGTTGCCGGAGATGGCATTGATCTCGTTGATGATGTGGACGATCTCGTCAATGGCCTTCACGGCCTGCTGCGTGTTGCCCTGCATGCCGGCCACCTGGGCCCGGATGTCCTCGGTGGCCGAGGCGGTCTGCTTGGCCAGTTCCTTGACCTCGTTGGCCACCACCGCAAAGCCCTTGCCCGCCTCGCCCGCGCTCGCAGCCTCGATGGTGGCATTGAGGGCCAGGAGGTTGGTCTGGGCGGCGATGCCCTTGATCATGTCCACAACCTTGCCGATCTCCTGGGCGCTCTCGCCCAGCTTGTCCACGATGGCTGCGGTGTTGTTGGCGGACTGGGCGGCCTTGCTGGCCACCGTGGCGGCCTGGCCGGAGCTCTTGGAGACCTCGTTGAGGGAGACGGACATCTCCTCGATGGCCGTGGCCACGGAGTTCACTGCGGAGGTCATCTTCTCGCTGGTGTTGGCCACCACCTTCATGTTGGAGGACATCTGCTCCACGGCGGCGCCGACCGTGTTGAGGTTGGCGCTCACCTCCTCCGAGGCGCTGGCCACGGTGTTGGCGTTGGCGCTGATCTGCTCCACGCCCGCGGCCATGTTCTTGACGTTGGCACTGGCCTGCTCGGTGGCTGCCGCGGCGGTGTTGGACTGCTGGGTCATCTGTTCCGCGCCCGAGGCCATGGAGGCGGACACGGAGGTGAGCTCCTCGGAGGAGCTGGCCAGGGTGTTGGCGTTGTTCCCGATCTCGGCCACGGTCTGGGCGAGCTTGGTGGCCGTGTTGTTCACGGCATTCCGGAGCTTCTGGAGGTCCCCCTGGTACTCGCTCGAGATGCGGGCGGTGAGATCCCCCTCCTCCATGGCGGCCATGACGCGCTGCACCTCGTTGATGGGTCCGATGACCGAGTCGAGCGTGTCGTTGACGCCCTGCACGATCCGCCGGAAATCCCCCTGGTGGCGGGTCGCATCGGCCCGGGTGGCCAGCCTTCCTTCCACCGCGGCCTTGGCTAGGGTGCCGGCGTCGGCCACGAGGGCATTCACCGCGTCAATGCACTGGTTCAGGTTGTTCTTGATCTCGTTGAAATCGCCGTTGTAGGCATCCGTGATCTTGGGCGGGATGTCGCCCTT
Organism: Holophagaceae bacterium; assembly: GCA_027451045.1. Taxonomy (GTDB): domain Bacteria; phylum Acidobacteriota; class Holophagae; order Holophagales; family Holophagaceae; genus Geothrix. Next base: position 6,011 of record DAIDKC010000139.1, read on the forward strand.
GCTGATGCGGTCCACATAGCCTGCGGAGACGTTGAGAGGCCCGATGACCGCATCCAAGGTCTTGTTGACCCCATCCACCAGCTTGTTCCATCCGCCGACGAACTTGGCGGCATCGGCCCGGGTGGCCAGCCGGCCCCCGATGGCGGCCTTGACGAGCTGGTCCGTCTCCGAGAGCAGTTCGGACATCATCGCCACCATGTTGTTCAGGTTGATCTTGATGGCGTTGTACTGGCCCTTGTACTCGGTGGTGATGGCAGGCGGGATGATGCCCTTCGCCACCTTGTCCACGTAGTCCGCCGTGACATTGAGCGGATCCACGATGTTCGTGACCGTATCGTTCACGCCGGCGACCAGCTTGTTCCACCCGCCCACGAACTTGGTGGCATCCGCCCGGACTTCCAGGCGGCCTTCGGAAGCGGCCTTGATGATCTTGTCCGTCTCCGAGAGCAGCTCGGACATCATCGCCACCATGTTGTTCAGGTTGATCTTGATGGCGTTGTACTGGCCCTTGTACTCGGTGGTGATGGCAGGCGGGATGATGCCCTTCGCCACCTTGTCCACGTAGTCCGCCGTGACGTTGAGCGGATCCACGATGTTCGTGATGGTGTCGTTCACGCCGGTGACGAGCTGCTTCCACCCGCCCACGAACTTGGTGGCGTCCGCCCGGACCTCGAGACGGCCCTCGGCGGCGGCCTTGGTGATCTTGTCCGTCTCCGAGAGCAGCTCGGACATCATCGCGACCATGGCGTTGAGGTTGTTCTTGATCTCGTTGAAGTCGCCGTTGTAGGCATCCGTGATCCGGGGCGGGATCTCACCCTTGGAGATCCGGTCCACATAGGTGGCGGCGACATTCAGGGGGCCGATCACCGCGTCGAGGGTGTCGTTGACGCCCTGCACGATCCGCCGGAAATCCCCCTGGTGCCGGCTCGCATCCGCGCGGGTGCTGAGCTTCCCCTCCACGGCAGCCTTGCTCAGGGCGGCCGCGTCGGCGATCAGGGCCTTCAGGTTGACCCGGACCTGCTCGATGGTGTCGTTGATGAAGGCCTTCTTGCCCGGGAACTTCTCGAGTGGCGCCTCGAAATTGCCTTCCCCGAAGGCCTGGACGCAGGCCATGGCCTTCTTCTTCACCGCGATGTGGCCGAACACCATGGTGTTCACGCCCTCGGCCATGGTGCGGTAGGCGCCCTGGAACTTCGCGGCATCCATCTTGACGTCAATGTCCCCGGCATCGTGCTGGGAGGACATGTGGTTCATCTCGGTCACGAGGCCGGAGAGGGCATCAATGCACTGGTTCAGGTTGTTCTTGATCTCGTTGAAGTCGCCGTTGTAGGTGTCGGTGATCTTCGGGGGGATGTCCCCCTTGCTGATGCGGTCCACGTAGCCGGCCGAGACGTTGAGGGGCCCCACGATGGCGTCCAGCGTGTCGTTGACGCCCTGGACGATCTTCTGGTACTCGCCCTGGTGCTTGCTGGCATCCGCCCGGGTGGCAAGCCGCCCGCCCACCGCCGCGCGGGTGAGCTGGTCCGCATCCGTCGCCAGGGCCTTGATGTTGTCCACCATGCGCTTCATGGCGGCCATCAGGCGTCCCGTCTCGTCCCGGGTGAAGGCCGGGAACTGGACGGCCATGTTCCCGGCCGCCACGTCATCCGCGATCTCGGCGCAGCGGTTCACCGGGTTGACGATGCTGGCGCTGATGTACCAGGCCAGCGCTGCGCCCGCCACCAGGGCCAGGAGCGTCAGGGTGATCATCAGGGTCCTGGATGAATCCGCATCCTTGATGGCCGAATCACCATCGGCCGTGGCCAGCTTGGTCTGGTAGGCGGAGAGCGCGGCCAGCGCGTTCAGGTAGGTCTGCTGGAGAGGCTGGAAACTGCCTGTGAGGAGCGCCACGGCATCGGCCCTCTGGCCCGCCTTGAGCTTGCGCCGGATGTCCTTCTGGGCGGGAAGGTACGCCTCCCGGGCGCTCACGACCTCGCCGAGGAGGCGCTTCCCCTCCTCCGTGGTGATGGAACTCTTGAGGCCGGCCAGTTCCTGGCTGATCCGGGTGGCGGATTCGTCCAGTCGGCCGTCCTGCTCGGCGACCGCAGTGGAATCGCTCATCAGGGCCATGTCGCGGATCGCCCGGGCGTTCACGTTCACGTCGTCCGTGATGTCACTGATGCTGTTCACCTTGGCGAAGCGGTCCTTGGCCACGAGGGTGATGCTGTCGCGCAAGGTGCCGAAACGGACCACCGCAAGGGCCGTGGCGATCAGCATGAACAGGAGGACCAGGCCGAAGCCGAGCATCAGCCGGGTGTTGATCTTGAGGTTGGTGAGCATGGGAATCTCCGTAGGTTGATGGGTCGCAGGTCAGGGTCCGGGAAGGGGATCCCTTCAGCCCGAGGAGAGGACTTCCTTGATGTCGAGCAGCACGAGCAGGCCGGCATCGGTCTTGATGACCCCCGCGAGGAACTGGCTTTCGGCCTCGCTGACATTGGCGGAAGGAGGCTCGATGGCGGAATCGTCCGCCTCCACCACGTCCCCGATGGCATCCACCAGGAAGCCGACCAGGTCGTTGGAGGTGGCGAAGGCCTTGGAGGTCCCGGCCGCGTGCAGAGCCGCCAGCTCGCCGGTGGTCTTGAGGATGATGTTGTGGCTCTCCTCGCCGACGTCCCGGGAAGGCAGGCCCAGGCGCACGGCCAGGTCGAGGATGGTGACGATCTGGCCCCGGAGGTTGATGAGGCCGCGGATATGGTCCCGGGCGTGGGGCACCGGTGTGATGTCGAGGATGCGGTTGATCTCCCGGATCAGCATGATGTCCAGGCCGAACAGCCGGTCCCCCAGGCGGAAGGTGGCGAACTGGCTCATGCCTCGGCTCCCTGGAGGAGGCCCGCGCCCCGGAGCATCTCGATGGGATCCAGGAAGAGGGTGAGGTTGTGCTGGAGGATGGCGGAGCCCAGGATGCCGGGGCCGTCCACCTTGGCGGGCTCGAGTTCCACCTCCACGTCCAGGGCGTCCATGATGTCGGAGATGACGATGCCGGCCTTGGCCTGGGCGACCGAGCCGCCCTCGATCACCTTCGGGATGACCATGAACACCTCCTGGAGCCCGCCGGATACCGGCTTCACCGCGATCACGCGCTCCAGCTTCACGAGGGGCAGACCGTGGCCGCGGTAGTCCACGAACTCCCGGTCCCCGACCCGCTGGATGTCCGTGATCTGGATCTTCTCGAGGCGCAGGATCTGGTCCTGGGGAATGGCGAAGTACTCGCCGGGAGCGCCGGTGCAGACGATGACGGACCGGCGCCGCGAAGCGGCGACTGCGGCCTTGCGCTTCTCCTCCTCGTGGCGCAGCTTCTCCTCGGCCTGGAGATCGGTGAAGTGCAGGTGGGCCTGGGTCACGAGTCCGCCGGCATCGAGGATCATGATCACCCGGCCGTCGCCCATGATGGTGGCCCCGGAGAAGCTCTTGCACATCTGGATGAACTCGGAGAGGGGCTTCACGACGATCTCCTCGATGTCGTACAGCTCGTCCACCACGACGCCGAACTGGTTGGAGCCCACCCGGAGCACCACGATGTTGTAGTCGCTGCGCCAGTCGGTCCGCCGATCCTGCAGCCGGGCCACCGGGGGCGGCGGATCCGCGGGCGGTGGTGCCCCCTTGCCTTTCCTGCCCCGCTTGCCCGGGGACGCTTCCGGCGGTGGGGGCGCCTCCCCTTCCTCCGCCGCACCCGGAGCCCGTCGGTCCGCCAGTTCCCGGCGGCGATCCTCCCGGCGCGCTCCCGTGACGGGATCCAGGTAGGTCCGCTCGATTCCCAGGACATCCGCCAGGCGGATCAACGGCAGCAGCTGGTCCCGGAGGCGGAGGACCTCCGCGCCGTGGACCCGCTCGATCCGCCGGGCCACCTCGGAAGCCCGCACCCATACGAACTCCACCACGTTCACCTGGGGGATGGCGAAGCGGTGGCTGCTGACGCCGACGATCATGGAGGGGATGATGGCCAGGGTGAGCGGCAGGCGCAGGACGACGGTGGTGCCCTGCCCCACCTGACTCTCCAGTTCCACGTGCCCGCCGAGCTTCTCGGTGTTGGAGCGGACCACGTCCATCCCCACGCCGCGTCCGGAGATGTCGGACACGGCCTCGGCTGTGGAGAAGCCCGGCGCGAACACCAGGTTCACGATCTCCCGCTCGCTCATGTCCCTGGCCTGGGACTCCTTGATGAGCCCCTTGGCAATGGCCTTCGCGAGCACCTTCTTCGGGTCAATGCCGCGGCCGTCGTCCTTGATGGCGATGATGACCTGCCCCCCCTGGTGGTAGGCGTGGAGGAGGATCTGGCCGGTGGGATTCTTGCGAGCCTTCTTGCGCTCCTCGGGGGATTCGATGGCATGGTCCGCGCAGTTGCGGATGATGTGGGTGAGGGGATCCACCAGCAATTCGACGATGGACTTGTCCAGCTCGGCTTCGGCGCCCTTGATCTGGACCTCGATCTGCTTGCCGAGCTGGCGGCTCATGTCGCGGATGATGCGCGGGTAGCGGTTGAACACCGTCCCGATGGGCTGCATCCGCGTCTGCATGATCCCTTCCTGGAGTTCGGAAGTGACCTGGTTGATGTTCTGGAGGATGGAGTTGAGCCCGGGGATGTCCCGTCCCCGCTCCGCCAGCGCCCGCAGGAGCTGGTTCCGGCTCAGCACCAGCTCCCCGGCCTGGTTCATCAGGTCCGTAAGGAGTCCCACGCGCACCCGGAGGGTCTCGGGTCCGTTGTCGCCCTTGGCCGCCCGGCCCGCCTCGGCGGCGGCCCCGGGGGCCTCGGTTCCCTCCTCGGGCTCCGGCGGGGCGGCGGGCGCCTCCGGCGCGGAAACCTCGGGCGCCAGTGGTGCGGAGGTCTCGCGAACGGAGGGCGCGGCCTTCATCTGCTTGCGCAGGGCCTTCGTGTCCAGCATGGACACCTGCGCGGGCGGAAGCTTCAGGGCCAGGGCGGCCAGATCCTGCTCGAGCACCGAACCGAAGAGCAGGGTCACGGCCAGATCCTGCTCCAGGCAGGCCTCCAGGCCGGCGATCTCCATGGGATCAATGTAGGCGTCCAGCACCTGTCCCACGCTCAGGGCGTTGGTGAGGAACCCCAGGGGCGTGAGGCCCTTGTCCTTGATGTCGCGGTGGAGGAAGGCCTTGGCGTGGAAGAGGTTCATCCCATGGGAGAGGGCGGAGGCCACCTCCTGGGCGTCCAGGTTGAAGGCACGAGGGCCATCGCCGCCGGCCCTGCCCTGGACCGTGACCTGGGCACCGGGTTCGACCCCCTGCCCTTCCAGGATGGCGGCCAGCCTGCCCATCTCCTGGGCGATGGGCACCTGGTCGCTGGCCTGGATGTCGTCGAGCATGGCCCGCAGGCGGTCCATGCTGGCGAAGAGCGCGTCCATCAGGTCGGGATTGACCCCCAGCTTCCCGTCCCGGACCAGCATGAGGACGCTCTCCATGGCATGGCTGAGCCCCTTGAGGGACTCGAAGGCCAGGAACCCGGCTCCCCCCTTGATGCTGTGGATGGCCCGGAAGACACGGTTGAGCGTCTCCTGGGAGAGGGCCTGCCCCCCCTGCTCCATGGCCAGCAGGTCAGGCTCGATGCGGTTGAGGTGCTCGCGGCTCTCGGCCACGAAGTCGGAGATGATGCTCTCGTCCACGATGCTCGACATGGCGCTAGGCCTCGGTCACGGGGAAGAACTTGGTGAGGTTGAAGAGCTTGAACACCCGCACGATGTCGCCCTTCACCCCCTCGACCGAGAAGGCGGCGCCGGCCTTCTGGCAGGTCTTGAAGAGTCCCAGAACGAGGGTGATGCCCAGGGAGTCCAGCTGCTCGATGGCGGAAAGGTCCAGCACCACGGCCTGCCCTGGCGCCTCCACCGCCTTCAGCATGGACGCGCGGTAGGACTCGACGCTGCTGGCCACGAGGTCGCTCTTGGGTACCAGCCGGAGGGTCTCGCCCTTGCGCTTGGTGACGAGCTGGGGTTTGCCGGTGGTCATGGGTTCTTCTCCTCAGCCAGGAACGTCAAGGTCAACTCGCTTCCGTCCATCCGGACCTCATCCGCGTAGGCCCGGATCAAGGGAATGCCCCGGCCCCGCTCAGAGAGGGGATCCTCCGGCGGCGCGTGAGCCTCCAGGTCGAATCCGGGGCCCTCGTCCTTCACGCTGACGGTGAGCCTGCCGGTGGCGTCGTCGGGTTGGCACCGGAGCACCACGGTGGCCTCGGGGCGGTTGCCGTTGCCGTGGATCACGGCATTGGAAAGGGCCTCCCGCACCGCCAGGGTGATGTCGAAGAAGGCGGATTCGTCCAGCCGCCCGCCCAGCTTCGACGCCTTCAGGCATTCCCCCAGCCGGTCGCAGGCCACATCCACGGCCCTGGGGGTGGAGGGCAGGTGCATGAACAGGTCCTCGGGGCTCCGGCTCAGGGGAGGCTGCTCGAACCCGATGACCAGCAGGTCGTCCGTGGGGCGCCCCTGGGCGTGCTCCCGGACCTTGCTGCACACCGCGCTCAGGGCCCAGTCCACCGGCGTCTCCCGCAAGGCTCCCCAGAGGCCCGGTGCCAGATCCGCGAAGGGCTGGCGCTGGGGGGACAGCACGTCGAAGAAGCCGTCCGTCCCGAAGATGAGGCGGTCGCCCGGCTGGAGCCGCAGCTCGGCGGATTCCAGCGGGGGCTCCGGAAAGATGCCCAGGGGGGTGCCGTTCAGGGCCAGGGGTTCAGCGGAGCCGTCCCGGCGGCTGATGATGCCGTGGGGAATGCCCGCATTGAGCACCTCCAGGCAGCCGCTGGCGGGGTTCCACAGGCCGAAGAGGGCGCAGACCGGGATCTCCGGGAAGGGCCCGTTCTGGATGCCCTGGTTGAACTTGTCCGCAAGGTGCTGGAGGGGATGGCAGGGGATGCTCCCGTAGAGGCCGCAGAGGTGCAGGCTCCTCGGCCGCTCCGTGGCCGGGGAGGACTGCCCTGGTGCCAGGGCCATCAGGGTGACGCACTCGCCCACGAAGGCCGAGAGCATGGTCAGGAAGGAGGCCACCGCATAGGAACTCTGGACGGAATGCCCCGCGACATCCGCCAGCACGAAGAGGATGGAGCCGTCCGCGCAGGTCATGCAGCGGAACACGTCCCCCCCGGCATCCGTGAGGGGTTCGCAGATGGAATAGATCGGCAGTCCCTTCTCGGGGACGGCCACCATGCGCTGCTGGGCCTGGCGCACCTCGTGGGCGGTCTCCGCCGAACGGCGTTCAGCCATGCGCTCGCGGTGCCTCGCCAGCAGCCGCTCCACGCAGCCCAGCAGGGCGGGTGCGTCGAAGGGCTTGTTCAGGAACTCGTCCACGCCCAGGTGGAGGGCGGAAGTCACGGTCTCCTTGTCCTCGTTGGAGGTGAGGATGGCGATGGGTAGGGCCGGATCCATGGCCCGGACCAGCTTCGCCAGGGACATGCCGTCCATCCGAGGCATCACCACGTCCGTCAGGAGCACCCCGAAGCGCCCGGGATCGGGCCCCTCCTTGAGGCGCTCCAGAGCCCCCACGCCATCCTCGACCGCGACCACCTCGTAGCCCGCCCGTTCCAGCCAGCTCTGGATCATGCTCCGGGTGGTCTGGCTGTCCTCGGCCAGGAGGACGGCAGGCCGGAGGGCCTCCCGCTCCTTCGGGGCCGGTTTCGCAACCGTGCGAGGAGCGGCTGGCCGGGCGGACGGCCCGGGGCGGCTGTCGAGCACGCGCCGGAGGGCTCCGGCAAGGCCATGGGGGGTGTAGGGCTTGGGCACCACCTCGGCGAAACGGCCGGACTCCGCCAGGGCCAGGGTGGCGGGCATGGGCAGGCCGCTGAGGAGCAGCACCGGGAGGTCGGCGCGGATCGCCCGGAGGGACGTGGCGAACTCGGCGCCCGTCATGTCGGACAGGGCCAGGGTGGTGGCCACCAGGTCCCAGCGGTCGGGCGCTTCCCGCAGCAGGTCCAGGGCCGCCCGGGCATCCGGGCGGATGCTGACGGAATAGCCCAGATCCTCCAGGCCGAGCCGGGCGAGGGTGGCGACGAGTTCCTCGTCCTCCACCAGCAGGATGGACTCGTGACCGGAGACATCCACGGGCGCCGGCTGCTCCGCGGGACGGGCCGTGGCGCCCGCGCAGGGCCACCAGACCTTGAAGATGCTGCCTTCCCCGGGCCTGCTCTGGACCTGGATCCTGCCGCCCGCCCCCGTGACGGTGGCGTGGACGATGGACAGGCCGAGGCCGGTGCCTTCCCCGGCGGGCTTGGTGGTGAAGAAGGGCTCGAAGATCCGCTCCTGGGTGCGGGCATCCATGCCGCATCCGGTGTCCTCCACCGTCAGCAGGGCGTAGCGCCGGACCGTCCCGTGCCCCTCTTCCCGGGTCTCCGACAGGGCGAGGTGCAGGGTCCCGCCCGAGGCCTGCATGGCCTGGATGGCGTTGAGGGCGAGGTTCAGCACCACCTGCTGCAGCTGGGCTGGATCCCCCTCCACCCAGATGCCACTGGTCAACTCGCTGGTGATGGTGACGTGGGGGGGCCGGCTGGAGCGGACCATCTGGAGGGCGTTCCGCACGAGGACGCTGAGGTCCAGGGGCACCCGCTGCTCCCCACCCTTGCGGCTGAAGGAGAGGATCTGGCGCGTGAGGCCCGCCGCGCAGAGGCCCGCCTGCTGGATCGCGGCCACCCGGGACTGGGCCGGACTGTCCGCGGGAAGGCCCGACTTCAACAGCTCCGCCGCCGAGGTGATGGCGGTCAGGAGGTTGTTGAAATCGTGGGCCACGCCCGCGGCCAGGGTGCCCAGGGCCTCCATCTTGTCCATCTGGCGGTACTGCCGCTCCCGCTCCGCCTCGCCCGTCACGTCCCGCAGCACGGCCACCAGGTGGCTCACCTGGCCCGAGGCATCGCGCACCGGGGAGTAGCGGACGGCCACTTCCCGCAGGCGCCCCCCGTCCAGGCGGAGGGTGGCGCGCCCATCCCATGGCTCTCCGGATGCGGCCCGACGGGCGGCCTCCACCAGGGACACCTCGTCCAGCAGGTCCCCCAGGGTCCAGCCCGAGATGGCGGAGAGCGCCAGCCCGGCCAGGCGCTCGAAGGCCTGGTTGACGTACTGGACGCTCCCCGATGCATCCATGAGGGCGATGGCATCCGAGACCTGGGCCACCGCTTCCGCCAGGAGGGCGGCCCGCGCTTCCGCGGCGTGCCGCTCGGTCTGGTCGAACAGCGTTGCGAGCAGCATGGGGCGGCGTCCCTGGCTGATCTTCACCGCATAGACATCCACCTCGCGGCTGCTTCCATCCGCGCACAGCACCCGGTCCTGGAAGACGTAGGCCCGCTGGCGCCTGGAGCGCTGGATGCCCCGCCATTCGCCCTCTCTTGCCAGGACGCTGAGCTCCGTCACCCGGGTGCGCTCCAGGACGTCGAGGGGATGCCCGAAGAAGGTTCCCGCCGCCTGGTTCGCCTCCACCACCAGCAGGGTGGCGGGGTCCACCAGCAGCATGGGCGCGGGATTCTCGTGGAACATCATCGCGTAGCGGCCCTGGCTTTCCGCCAACTCCTCCTCGATGAAGCGCCGCTCCTGACGGAGGGCTGCCTCCCTGAGTTCCCGCTGCACCGCAGGCACCAGACGGACCAGCCCGTTCTTGGAGATGAAGTCCTGGGCGCCGGCCCGCATGGCCTCCGTCACCACCTCCTCCGGGGCCGCTCCGGAGACGATGATGAAGGGGATGTCCAGGCCCCGTTCACGCTTCACTTCCAGGGCGCCCTGGGAGCTGAAGGCGGGCAGCCGATGGTCGCAGATCACCAGATCCCAGTCCTGGTTCGCCAGGGCCTGGATCATCTCCCTGCGGGTATCCACCCGCCGCCACTCGGGTTCGTAGCCCCCCCGTCGCAGCTCCAGGAGGACGAGATCGGCATCCGTCTCGTCATCCTCCACCAGCAGCACCCGAAGCGACGTGGTCATGGCGCGCCTCCCGGCTGGTCTTCCCCGGCGGCCTGGCAGGCGAACTCCAGGTGCAGGCGACCCGTGGGCAGCCCGAGGGCATCCAGCAGGAGGATGCAGTGCTGCCGAACCTGGAAGCTCCGGCCGTCGGATGTCCTCCGGACACCCCGTTCCTCCTCCCCGGCGGACGCGGAGCCCAGCATCGCCACGGGGCGCCCGTGCGTCTCCTCAGCCGTGAAGCCGTAGAGACCTTCAGCCTCCTGGCTCCACTCCAGGATCAGCCCTTCCATGGACACCACGTAGGCCGCCCAGCCAGTGGAGCCGCAGGGCGGGATTCCCCGGGCGCTTTCCATGAGCCGGAGGCGCGTCCGGAGGACCCGCACCTCCTCCGCGTAGGCACCCTGGGCCGCCTGGACATCCTCCAGGAGCTGCAGGAACCGGCGGGCGGTCCGGGGTTCGACGGGATCGGACACAAGAACTCCTGCCGCCCCCGCAGGGCGGTTCCGGGAGAGGGGATGGAGAGGCAGAAGGAAACGGGTGGACGAGGAAAAGGCGCAACCGGCAGGCCCGCGGGGGCGTGCTTCGGTTGCGCCTTCGACTTGCAGGGCCTGACCCTGCCCATCAAGGCATCCTGGCCCGGATGGCCAGGACGGTGACGAGGGAAGCTTAGTCGCCCAGAAGGATCTGTCAAGGGGGCCAGAAATTTTGTCCCGGAGGCCCTGGCCCGATAGAGGGGGCAGCGTCCTGCCGCACCGGAATCCCGTCGTGCCCCATCCATCTCCCCCCGAAACCCGGCCTCCCTCGCGGATGGGGAGCCTCCCCTGGCTGCGGGGGATGTTCCTCCTGGCGTGCCTGGGCGTGGTGGCCCTCGGCGTCCTCGGCTACCGCCTCGAGCGGAACCGCCTGATGCGGACCGCCCGGAGGGAACTCGCCTTCCAGGCCCACCTCCAGCGGGACCGCCTGGACCGCTGGCTCGACGCGCGGATGGCGGATGTCGCCCTCACGGCCCGGGACCCCTTCCTCCTGGCCTGGCTCAAGGCCCGCGAGCCACGGCCCGACCTGCGTCCCTGGCTCCGTTCCCTGGCCCAGGACTACCGGCTCCAGGCCATGGTGCTCATGGATCGGAATGGACAGATCCTGGCGAGCAGCCGTGCGGTCACCTTCACCGATGCGGACCTCGAGGCCATCCACGGGGCGCGGCCGCCCGGCCCCCGCCTGGCCTGGGACCTGGATCCCTCCACCAGCCCTCCGAGGCCACGGATCTCCTGCCTCGTGTCCCTGCCCGGCGGCCTCCTCTGGGCCCGCCTGGACGCAGGCGCGCTGCTGGGCCAGGTGAACCGGAATCCCCCGGAGTACCGGAGGTCCATGGAAACGTTCGTTCTCGCCCGGCAAGGGGTCACGCTGGCCATGCTCAATCCCAGCCGCCTGCGGCCAGGCCCCCTGCCGGATGTCGGCGTGGATCGCCGGAACCTGGTGGGAGTGCAGGCCCTCCTGGGGGGCGAAGGGCCCTACTCCGGCGTGGACCACCGGGGCGTCCCGGTCCTGGCCTACGGGTGCAAGGCCGCCCGTTTGCCCTGGACCATCCTCGCCAAGGTGGACCGCCGGGAGGTCACGGCGGAGCTGGAGCGTCTCGCCTGGGCCTACGCCGGCCTCGGCGGCCTCTTCCTGGCGGGCGTCCTGGCCACCTTCTCGGCCTGGTGGCGGAAGCACCAGGCGTGGCTGCAGGAACTGGCGGCCCGCTCGGAGGCTGAACTCCGCCTTCTGGACCAGCAGCTCCAGGCCCTCAGCCGCCACGCCAACGACATCGTGCTCCTCCTGGACGCCGAAGGGCGGATCCTCGACGCCAACGACCGGGCCTGCGAAGCCTACGGCTATCCCCGGGAGCAGCTCCTGCGCCTGTCCGTCAAGGACCTGCGGACCCTGGACGCCTCCGGTGCCTTCGAGGACCAGTACCGCCGGGTGATGGAAACCTATTCGGTCCGATTCGAGACCACCCACGTCCGCAAAGACGGGTCCTTCTTCCCCGTGGATGTCAGCTCCCGGGCCTTCCTCCATCGGGGCACGGTCTTCGTCCAGAGCATCCTCCGCGACATCACGGAGCGGAAGGCGGCAGAGCAGGCCCTGGTGGAATCCGAGCGCCGCTTCCGCCAGCTCCTGGCCGAGGTCCACCAGATGGCCGTGATGCTGGACACCGAGGGCCGCATCACCTTCTGCAACGCCTTCTTCTGCCAGCTCACCGGCTGGAAGGAGGCGGACCTGCTGGGCCGGAACTGGTTCCGCACCTTCGTGCCTGAATCCCAGCGACCCCGGATGGAGGCGGTCTTCCACCAGACCCTTCGCTCCGGCAGCGTGCCAGCGGCCTTCGAGAACCCGGTGGTGGCCCGCAACGGGCGCCTCATCCAGGTCGCCTGGAGCAACACCATCGTGCGGGACGGGAAGGGGCGCATCCTCGGCACCGCCAGCCTCGGGGAGGACATCACGGAAAGGAAGGCGGCGGAACGGGCCCTTCGCGACAGCGAGGCCCGCCTGCGGACCGCCACCGAGGGCGCTGCCATCGCGGTGTGGGAGTACGACTTACCCACGAACACCATGAGCCGTTCCGCCAACCACGATGCCCTGTACGGCCTGACTCCCGAACCCGTGTGGACTATGACCACCTTCGTCCGGGCCACCCATCCCGAGGACCGGGAACGCGCAACTGCCCAGATCCAGGCCTCCGTGGCGCCCGGGGGACCGGACCACTACGCTTTCGATTTCCGGGTGGTCTACCCGAATGGTGCCGTCCATTGGCTGGCGGTCACCGGCCAGGTGGCCGAGCGGGACCCGGAAGGCCGGGGCCTGCTGGTGCGGGGCACCCTCCAGGACATCACGGCCC
>DAIDKC010000140.1 GCA_027451045.1 Holophagaceae bacterium
GGATGCGCGTCTTCTCCAGGAAGCCGAAGGGGAAGCGGGTGCGCAGCTCCAGGCTGCGGATCCGGACCCAGCCCCGCTGTTCGGCCCGGACATGGAGGGCCACCGTGGCGGCGCCGCCGGCGCCGCAGGCGCCGAGGAAGCCCGGTTCGGCCCGGCCGCCGTCCATCAGGAGGTGGAGCTCCAGCCCCCGGGGCCGGCTGCGGGTGGTTTCCCGGAAGCCGAGGCGCAGGCCGCCCCGGACCCGGGCAAACAAGTGGCCCTCCTCCACCGTCGCCAGTTCCAGGCCGGCCAGGGCCCGGCGGCTCAGGATGCCCGACGCCAGCAGCAGGCCCAGCATCAGGGCGAAGACCAGGTAGAGGAGGTTGTTGCCCGTGTTCACGGCGAAGGCGCCCACGGCCAGGAGGGCCAGCAGGTACTGGCCCCCCAGCCCCGTGAGGGACAGGCGCAGGCGGGGATCCTTCCAGAGCCGCATGGCCCCAGCCTACCGCCCCCGGCCCACTGGTAGCATGGGGGCTTCCCCAAGGCTCCCATGCTTGACCGCCTCTTCCGCACCAAGTCACTGGAACAGCTCCGCGCGAGCGCCGAGGAGCCCGAGCACCAGCTCAAGAAGAACCTCGGGGCCTTCGACCTCACCATGTTCGGCATCGGCGCCATCATCGGCGCGGGCATCTTCTCCAGCATCGGCACCGCCGCCGCCGGGAACATGGCCGACGGCCGCCTGCCCGCCGGGCCGGGCCTGGTGCTGAGCATCCTCATCGTGGCGGTCATCTGCGGCTTCACGGCCCTGGCCTACGCCGAGATGGCCTCCATGATCCCCGTCTCGGGCAGCGCCTACACCTACGCCTACGCCACCCTGGGCGAGCTGATGGCCTGGATCATCGGCTGGGACCTGCTGCTGGAGTACGCCATTTCCAACGTGGCCGTGGCCATCTCCTGGGGCGACTACGCCCGGAGCTTCCTGTCCTCCGTCTTCCATGTGGACATCCCGGGCTGGCTGGGGATGGACCCGCGCACGGCCCTGAAGCTGGCGGATCATGCCCCGGACATGGGGCTTGCCGCCAAGCTCCACGCCCTGGCCCAGGCCAAGGCGGGGCTCCTCGACGGCGCGGCCACCTTCGCCAACTGGAGCGTCCTGAAGGGCGCGCCCACCGTCGCGGGCTTCCCCGTCACCATCAACCTGCTGGCGGTGGTCGTCACGGTGCTCATCACCTGGCTGTGCTACGTAGGCATCAAGGAGAGCGCCCGGGTCAACAGCGTGATGGTGGTGCTCAAGGTGGTGATCCTCCTTGCAGTGGTGGGCCTCGGGGCGAAATTCATCGATCCCGGCAACTGGCACCCCTTCGTGCCCCGGGGCTGGGGCGGCATCCAGGCGGGCGCGGCCATCATCTTTTTCGCGTTCATCGGCTTCGACGCCGTGAGCACCACGGCGGAGGAGTGCCGGAATCCCGGCAAGGACCTGCCCCGGGGCATCCTGTGGTCCCTGGGCATCTGCACCGTGATCTACGCCGCGGTGGCCCTCGTCGTGACCGGCATGCTTCGCTACACGCGCCTGGGCGGCATCGCCGATCCCCTGGCCTACATCTTCACCCAGCACAGGATGGAGGGCATCGCCGCGGTCATCAGCTTCGGCGCCGTCATCGCCACCACCGCCGCGCTGCTGGTCTACCAGGTGGGCCAGCCCCGCATCTTCATGAGCATGAGCCGCGACGGCCTCCTGGGGCCCTGGTTCGGGAAGGTGCATCCCCGCTTCAAGACGCCCTCCACCGCTACGGTGCTTACGGGATTCCTCGTCGCCCTTCCCGCCGCCCTGCTGAACATTGACGAGGTGGTGGAGCTGGCCAACATCGGCACCCTCTTCGCCTTCGTCATCGTCTGCTCGGCGGTGCTCATCCTCCGCAAGCGCCGTCCCGAGGCCCCGCGCAAGTTCGTGATGCCCTACGCCTGGCTCCTGGCGCCCCTGGGCATCCTGGGCTGCGTATGGATCGCCCGGGGGCTCCCCGCCCTCACCTGGTACCGGTTCTTCATCTGGCTGGTGACGGGCCTGGTGATCTACTTCTTCTACGGGTCGCGGAAGAGCCGCCTCGCGAGGACCGTGGAGGTTCCGTGATGGAGAGGGGAATCACGTCATGTTCACCGGACTGATCCGCCATCTGGGCACCCTCGAATCCCGCGCCTCCCGGGCCGGAGGGGCGCGCCTGCGCATCGCTGCGCCGCCGGACCTGCTGGAGCGGGCGGAGGCGGGGGCCAGCATCGCGGTGAACGGCGCCTGCCTCACCAGCGTGGCGTCGGATGGCCGGGCCTGGGAGGCGGACCTGAGCGAGGAGACCCTGGCGAAGACCACCCTCGGCCGCCTGCCCTTGGGCACGGCCGTCCACCTGGAGCCGGCCCTGCGCGTGGGCGACCCCCTGGACGGCCACCTGGTGGCCGGCCACGTGGATGCCGTCGGACAGCTGGTGTCGCGTCCAGCAGACGAGGGGCTCTGGCGTTTCGCCCTGCCCCCGGAACTCGCCCCCATGACGGCGCCGAAGGGCTCCGTGGCCGTGGACGGCATCTCCCTGACCGTGGTGGACTGCGGGACCGACTGGTTCACCGTAGCCCTCATCCCCGAGACCGTGAAACGCACGGCCCTCCATGCCCTGCGCCCCGGGGATCCCGTCAACCTGGAGGCGGATCCCATCGGCCGCTACGTGGCCCGCGCCCTGGCCCTGCGAGGCGCCGAGGGCCGGCTGACCGACTTCGCGCAGCGGGGATGGCGGGATTGATCCCGGGGACTTCCGCTGGGCGGGGCCGTCACAGGGGGCCGAGGTCCAGACTGGGATCGTAGGCAAAGCTGCCCGAGGCGTCGAACAAGTACCCCAGGTCCTGGGTCGCTGCGCCCCCGAACTGGGCCAGGGGGCGGGGCAGCAGGGCCCCCTGGTTCCAGGTCCCGGTGGCGGGGTCGAAGCGGTAGATCGTGTTCAGGGAGCGCTCCGCGTTCCCCCCTCCCAGGACCACCACCTGCCCGTTCAGGGCCAGAACGACGTGCTGGTAGAGACCGGGGGTGATTGGGATCGGCGGGCCTGCCGTCCAGCTGTCGGTGCCGGGGTCGT
>DAIDKC010000141.1 GCA_027451045.1 Holophagaceae bacterium
GGAGGGGGCGGCGGCAGGACCGCCTGGGGCGGCTCCGGGGGGGCGGGCATGGGCGGAGCCGCCTCCGGTGCGGCAGGCGCCAGGGGAGCCGCAGACGGGGGCACCGGGGCGGGGCTGAAGGGCGAACGCGCGGCCGGCCGGAGGCCCTTGAGGTCGGCTACGGCGGCCTCGAAGGTCTCGACAGGCGTGGCCTCCGGCAGCGGGGACGGAGGAGGCGGGGAGGCCAGGGGCGCCCGGGGGCTTCCAGGTTGTGCCCGGTGCCCCATGGCGGCCAGGAAGAGGGCGTCTTCGGATTCGAGATCCGCCGGAGCCGGCGGCTTCCGGGGCGGCTCCGGGGCGGGCCTGGCAGGAGGTTCCTGCGGAGCCTCCTTCAGCCGCTGTTTCAAGTTCAGCAGATCCTGTTTACCGATCATGGCCCGACCCCTGGACTGTCCAGGGTAGGCCATCCGCGGCCGGGACCAAAGGGTGCCGTTGCAAACCCGCACGAGCGGACGGGGCAGAATGCTGCGCCCGATCCAGGCTTCAACTTCCTCGGGTCGGCCCGTTTCCAATCAGGATGGGGCGTTCCCGTGCCCGGCACGCCCTTCGCACCTAGACTGTAATCACCACCCCGGAGGCCCCATGCGCCGCGCCGTCTTCCTGATTCTCTTGCCCCTGCTCCTGGGGGTGGGCCTTCCCCTCCGCGCCCAGTCGCCCCACCTCGGCGTCAGCCTGAACCTCCTCTTCCCCGTGGGTGAGTTCAATAGCAAGACCTACCCGCCCTACGTGGATTCCACGGGCAATGTCGTGCCAACCCAGACCGAAGGCTACGATCTCGGCCTGGGCGGGACCTTCTACCTCAGCTTCCCCATGGACCGCAACCTGGCCATGCGCCTGAGCTTCAGCGGCGCCTCCAATACCGGCACCAACACCGCACCGGGACAGGCCACCATCAACCTCCGCCACTCGCAGTTCAACCTGGGAGGCGAGCTGGAGATCTTCCCTGACGGTTCGGCCTATCGCCACCGGGGGCTCTACTTCCTCGGGGGGATCTCGGCGGATTTCGAGCAGTTCGATCGGAGCTTCGGGGATCCGGGTTGGGATTACACCAACACCACCCGGAAGAGCCGGATGGGGGCCACCGTGGGGGTCGGCAACACCTTCGGCTACGATGCCGGGGCCCGGTTCACCCTGGAGCTGGTGTACCACGCCACCATCACCGGAAACGACCTGGCCGCGGGCGATCCCCCGAGCACCGACTACCTGCGCCTGGGGCTGGGCTGGGTGTTCTGAGGCCGGACGCCGCTGCGGCCCCGGAAGGGG
This sequence comes from Holophagaceae bacterium, assembly GCA_027451045.1. Lineage (GTDB taxonomy): Bacteria > Acidobacteriota > Holophagae > Holophagales > Holophagaceae > Geothrix. Next base: position 1,303 of record DAIDKC010000141.1, read on the forward strand.
CCGCAGCGGTGGGGCAGGTCTTGAAGCGCTTCATCACTTCCGGTGCGGGATGACCCGGTGGCGGGTCTTCCGGGGAGTCGAGGGCCTCGGCATGGGTGCCGGGGTCGCCTCCTGCCCCAGGAGGTAGCGGACGAAGTGGGCCACTTCCTCGTTGGCCGGATCCAGCTTCTGGAGGCGGCGGGCATAGGCCAGGCGCTCGGCCTCCGGCCGGCTCTCGTCCGCCCGGACCTGGGCCAGCTTGGCGGCCACGTAGGGGGCCGTGCCCCCGGCCTGGGCGATGTCCGCCTTCTCCTGGGCCAGGAAGGCCTGCCAGGCCGCGAGGGACTGGGCGGTGCGTTCCTTGTCCTGCTGGAGGGTGGCCAGGATCGTCCCGATGTCGGCGATGGCCTGCTCGCTGTGGGCGATGGCGGCCTGCTGCTCCTGGACGAAGATCTTGAGCTGCTGCCGCAGCTTGATCTGGTCCTCCGTCAGGCCCGGGGCGTCGTCCAGGGCCTTCAGGCGGGGCTGCTGTGCCGCCAGCGCGGCGCGGAACTCCTTCAGCTTGGCCTCGTGCTCGGCCCGGGTCTTGGACAGCATGGCCGTGGCGTTCGCCAGGTTCTCGTCCGCGGCGGCCTGGGCCTTCTCCAGGTGGGCCACGGCATCCTCCCAGCTGCCTTCGGACACGCAGGCCCTGGCTGCGAGCGCGTGCAGGGCGACCAGGGCATGCATGTCGTTGTAGTCGGCAGGGTTGACCGAGACGCCTTCCCGTCCGAGCAGCGCCTCGATGCCCGTCCTGACCTCCGGGGCATCGCCCCGGTCAATCTGGGCTTCCCAGGGAATGCGGACCTCACGGAGCCGGTCCGAGAGGGATTGGCCCGCCAAGACCGTGGCTGCGGCCAGGAAGGCGGCAAGGGCGCGCAACTGCATCTTGGTGCCCTACTTCCGCTTCTTCGGGTGGTACCTGCGGATGGGCTTGCGCTCCACGGCGAAGGGTTCCTTCCCGGCCGTCAGGTTGGCCAGGACGCGCTTGGCCTCGGCATTGCCGGGGTCCAGGACCAGCAGGCGGTTGACGAAGTCCACCTGGTCCATGGGGGTGGGCAGGGCGGTGATGTTCTCATGCTTGCGAAGGACGGCCTCCACCCAGGCGTGGTTGCCATCCACCTTCACCTTGCGCTTGGCCTCCTGGGCATTGAAGTCGGCGATCTCCTTGGACTGGGCCTCGATGTTGCTCTTGACCTTGGCCAGGTCGTCCGTGGCTTCCTTGACCATGCTGGCCGCCTCGGCGGTGTTCTCGTTGATGTACTTGGTGACGATGGCGGCCTTGGCCGCGTTGTCCTGGTGCAGCTTGATGGTGGCCGCGATCTGGGCGATCTCCTGCTGCTCCTGGGTGGCCACCTTGCCGCGGGCGTTGATGTCGGCGATCTCCTGCTTGGTGTAGCTCTTCTTGTGGGACTTGAGGTTGGCCTGGACCTCCGCGAACTCGGCCTGGAAGGCCTTGAGCTTGGTGGTGAGGTCGGCTTCCCGGGGCTGGTTGGCGGTGATGTAGGCCTTGCCGTCGGCCACGGCCTTGTCCCACATGGCCTGGATGGGCTGCTGGGCCTTGGCGAGATCGGCCTGGATGGCCTGGGCGGCGGCCAGACGCTGACCCTGGATCTCCTGGGCCTTCTCCCACTGGCCGGCCGCCACGGCGGTGCTGGCCCAGAGGCGGTACATGGACATCAGGCCCTCGGCCTGTTCCATGCTCTGCACGATGGTCTGGAGGTTGGCCGGGTTGAAGGCGGGACGCTGGGCCGGAACCAGGGCGGCGGCCTTGGCCATGGCGTCCTGGGCCTTGAATTCCTGGAGCATCTGGTTGATGCCGGGCAGGGCGCTGTTGAACTGGACCCGCAGGTCCGGCGGGGCCGGGGCAGGGGCAGGCGCCTGGGCCACCAGGGCCAGGGCGGGCAGAAGGGCGAGGGGCGTCGGACGCATTGGAAGCTCCAGGAAAGTCCAACTCCCAGGGTAGACGAAAGGCCCCCTCCCTGTCCCGGGGTCCTCCCGGGCGGGTGGGGGCTTGTGACCCGGCTCAATCCGAGGTGCGCCTGGCTTCCAGGGTGAACCACTCCGCCTCCAGGGGCTCCAGGGCGGCGGCGGCGGCGGCCCGCTCCTCCAGGGCCCGGTGCCCGGGGCTGTCCGGCCGGAGGAAGGCGGCGGGATCGGCGAGCCGCGCATCCAGGTCGGCAAGCCTGGCCTGGATGCCCTCCATCTCGGCCTCGACCTCCGCGAGGCGGCGCTGCTCCTTCTGGGTGAGGCCGGGCTTCCGGGGCCGCGGCGCCGCTTCCCGGAGGCGCCGGGCAGGTTCCTGGGTGGGCAGGGCCGCCTGGGACGCCCGTTCGGCCCGGAGGGCCCTGACCGTCGAGGGCGGTCCCTGGTAGAGCTCCCAGCAGGGTGGGCCGGCGGGATTCCAGGCCAGGGTGTGGGTGGCCACCTGGTCGAGGAAGAAGCGGTCGTGGCTCACCACCAGGAGGGTGCCCGGGAAGGCCAGGAGGGCCTCCTCGAGGTTCTGGAGGGTGGGGATGTCCAGGTCGTTGGTGGGCTCGTCCAGCACCAGCAGGTCCACCGGGCTCAGCATGGCCTTGGCCAGCAGCAGCCGGTTTCGTTCCCCGCCGCTGAGGGTCTCGGCGAGGCGGGCCTGCTGGTCCACGGGGAAGCCGAAGCGGGTGAGGTAGACGTGGGCCAGCACCGTGGAGCCGGCCACGTTCACCACCGAGGCGCGATCCGCGAGGTTGTCCAGGATGCTCCGGGCCCCGTCCAGTTCGCCCCGGCCCTGGGAGATGGCCGCCACGGCGAGCTTGGGATGCCGTACGAGTTCCCCGCCGGTGGGGAGCCGCTCCCCCAGGAGCAGGCTGAGCAGGGTGGACTTGCCGCATCCGTTGGGGCCGAGGAGGGCCAGCCGCATGCCGCGCTGGAGCCAGAGGTCCAGGCCCCCCACCAGCTCCGCTCCGCCGGGATAGGCGAAGCGGAGGCCCTCCGCCCGCAGGAGGGCGTCGCTGCGAGTGCCGCCGACGGCGAAGGCCAGGTCCTGCCGGAGGTCCACCCGGGTGCGGTCCTCGACGGCGTCCTTCAGGTCGAGCACCTCCTGGATGCGCAGTTTCGACTTCCGGGTGCGGGCCTTGGCCCCCCGGCGCAGCCAGGCCATCTCCCGCCGGAGGCGGTTCTGGAGGTGCTCGGTGAGGCGGGCCTCCCGGAAGGCGCGGTCCGCCTTTTCCAGCAGGTAGTCGCTGTAGCCCCCTTCGTAGCTGCGGAGGGTCCCCTCCTCCAGTTCCAGCATGCGGGTGACCACCGCGTCCAGCAGGTGCCTGTCGTGGGTGATGAGGAGGAGGGCCCCCTGGAAATCCTGGAGCCAGGCCTCCAGCCGCTCCACCTGGTCGGGGTCCAGGTGGTTGGTGGGTTCGTCGAGCACCAGCACATCGGGGTTGCGGAGCCAGGCCTGGGCCAGGGCCACCCTCTTCCGCCACCCGCCCGACAGAGCCTCGACCGGGGCGTCCAGGTCGGCCAGCTCCCAGGTGGCGGCGCCCGCCTTGAGGCGGGGCTCGAGGTCCCAGCCCAGGTGGTCGAGACGGTGCTCCACCTCCGCCAGCTCCTGGTGGAGGCGCGCCAGCTCCGCGGCGCCTGCCTCCGCCAGCCGGTCATGGATCGCCTGGTGGCGCGCCAGGAGGTCCCGGTGGTCCTCGAGGGCGTCCTCCAGGGCGGAACGGACCGTGGCGCCCGGCGCGAAGCGGGGCTCCTGGCTGAGGCGCGCCACCCGCAGCCCCTGGGTCACCACCACCTCGCCGGAATCGGGGGCCTCCTCCCCCGCCAGCAGCCTGAACAGCGTGCTCTTGCCGGCCCCGTTCCGGCCGATGAGCCCGACCTTCTCGTTCTGGAAAAGGCCGAGATTCAATCCGTCGAGAATCGCTTTGGGACCGAAGCGTTTCGTGATATTGATCAAACTAAGGGCGATGGATGGCACGCGGATTCCCCCGGATCCTCCAGAATCGCATGGTCGGGGCGCGGTCCAGTCCCCCCCGCCCGAGGACCCCATGACCTTGCAGGAAGAACTCCAGTTGTCGAGGCTGCCGTCTCCGGGGGTCCAGCTGGCGCTCCAGATCATGCTGACCCGGGAGGCCGTGGTGCGGCTCCAGGAGCGCCTCTTCGAGTCCCACGGCCTGACCATCCAGCAGTACAACGTGCTGCGCATCGTACGGGGGGGACCCGCCAAGGGCCACCCTGTCTTCGAGATCGAGCGGCGGATGATCTACCGCTTCGCCAACGTGACCCGCCTGGTGGACCGCCTGGAAGCCCAGGGGCTGCTGAAACGCACCCAGGATCCCCAGGACCGCCGGGTGAGCCGGGTGGTGATCACCCCCAAGGGCCGGCGCCTGATGGAACGACTGGACGGGCCGGTCCAGGAACTCACCGCGCGCATGACGGGCTGCCTCTCCGAGGCCGAATGCCTCGCCCTGGCGGACAGCCTCGAGCACCTCCGGGACCACTGCTACCGCGAGGAAGCGCTCCACGGCGTGCCCGGGGCGGGCCCCGTCTCGAGCTGATCCAGCAGGCGGAAGGCGTCGGTCTCGCCGATCCCGCTGACCAGGAGCCACCGGTCCTCCGGGAGGTGCACCCAGAGGGCCCGGGCTGCAGGGTCCCACCAGCCGCTGCGCCGGGCGCGGGCCCCCGCGATGCGGCGGGCCTCCGCT
>DAIDKC010000142.1 GCA_027451045.1 Holophagaceae bacterium
AAGGTGGTACCGAGGTTACTTGCTACAAATGCGGGCAACCCCACGCCGTTTCCGCTTGCGGCAAGCCCAATGCCCTGATTATCGTTGCTCCAGAAATAGCTTGTACCAGCTACTGCATTTGGGTTAGAGAAGGATAGACCACTAAAGTTTTGTTGATGACATAACTGAAAGCTTGACACCTGCCCAATACTTGGAATCCGAAGTCGAGCCCGAGGTCAAGACTGGACAGACGATGTCCAGTCCCTTCCCGACGAATCTCCAGGGTGATCCACAGATCCACTGCGGCGTTGACCGTGATGCACCCCGGCATGAGGGCGTAGATCGGCCACAGGTCCAGCGTTCCGCCGGCCAGGTCAATCCTGACCGGGACGCGCCAGCGCTCGGGTTCAGAGGCCAAGGTCGCTCAGCTCCTGCTTGGCGATGCGGGACTCTGGCGTATCCGGAAAGCCGTCCACGAGGTCCTTGAAGGCCTTGGCGGCCGCGGGCTTGAGTCCCTGCTTGAGCAGGCACTGGGCCCACTTCAGCTTGGCCGGCAGGAACTGGCTGGAGGCCGCGTGGTTCTTGATGATCCGCTCGAAGGCTCCCTGGGCCTTGCCGTACTGGCGCTGGTTGTAGTAGCTGAGGCCGAGGAAGAAGAGGGCATCGGGACGCCGCGAGCTCTGGGGGAAGTTCTTCAGGAAAAGCTTCAGCCCGTCGGCGGCGAGGGCATAGTTCCCGCGGTTGTAGTCGAGCAGGGTGGCGTTGTAGGCCATCTCGTCATCGGGCTGCTGGGCGGGCGCCGGGGCCTGTCCAGGCGCAACCTCCTCGACCACCTTGGGGCGGGCGTCCGCCCGGCGCAGCTCCCCCAGGCGGTTGTTCAGGACCCGGGTGGAATCCTGGAGCTGGCGCAGGGTCTCCTGCAGGTCGGCCTGGAAGCGCCGGTCCTGGGCCCGCCCTGCCTTGGCGGCCTCGTGCGCCGTGGAGGCCGCCTGATTGCCGTCCTCCACCTTCTGGCGCAGCTTGAAGACCTCGAGCTTGAGGTCCCCGACCTCCTGCTCGACGCGGTTGAGCTGGTCCTGGGAGGAACAGCCCAGGGAAAGCGCCAGGGATGCGGCAAGAACCGGGATGGAAAGCCTGCGGAGGTTCGGCATGGGCGCTCCTGAGGTCGCACCCCCATCCTAGACGAAAAAGCGGGGGCCGCAGCCCCCGCTTCGCAGGTCGCAATCCGCTTACTGGAGGTGGAACTCGTCGCGGCGGTTCTTGCTCCAGCAGGCCTCGTTGTGCTCGGTGCAGAGGGGCTTCTCCTTGCCGAAGCTGATGGTGCTCATGCGGTCCCCGGCCACGCCGAGGGTCTTCAGGTAGGCCAGGGCGGCATCGGCGCGGCGGTTGCCGAGCGCCAGGTTGTACTCGACCGTGCCGCGCTCGTCGCAGTTCCCCTGGATCTGGATCTTGGCCTGCGGGAACTGCTTCATGAAGTCCGCGATGCCCTGGAGGATCGCGCGATCCCCTTCCTTGATGTCCGACTTGTTGTAGTCGAAGTGGATGTTCACGAGGGCCTTCTCGGCAGCGGCATTGAAGGCGGCTTCCGCGGCGGCGGCCTTCTGAGCGGCCTCTTCGGCAGCAGCCTTCTGGGCGGCGGCTTCCTCCGCAGCCTTCTTGGCGGCGGCCTCCTCGGCGGCCTTCTGGGCGGCGGCTTCCTCCGCGGCCTTCTTGGCATTGGCGGCATCAATCTCGGCCTGGGACGGGCCAGTGGGAGCAGGGGCCGGCTTCTTGCAGGCAACCGTGCCCATGAGCAGCGCCAGGGTGGCGATCGGGATGATGCGGGACGTTCGCATGGTGTTTCCTCCGGGCTACGAGGTTAGCAACTCGAAAAAAGGCGGTGAAAGAAAATCGGGGAAAATTTTTCAGCGGGCCCGGGTCCAGGCTGGGCTCTGACAGTTCGTGAGCGGGGAGAGGCGCTCCACATGGACACCCGAGAGGTCCGTGGTGAACAGCTGCATGCTGCCCATCCGGTCGCTGGCGAACACCAGGCGCCGCTCGTCGGGAGACCAGGCCGGTGATTCGGAAGTGCTGACGCCATTGGTGATCTGATACGCCTTCCCCTCGCCAAGCTTGTAAATGAAAAGATCGAATCGGCCCTCGAAACGCGAGACATAGGCGATCATCGCACCGCTGGGACTCCAGGCCGGGCTGGCGTTGTAGTGGCCCTCGGTCGTGAGGCGCCTCAGGTTCGTGCCGTCGCTCTGCATGAGGAATACCTGGGGGCCGCCATCCCGATCCGAGGTGAAGGCGATCTGGGTGCCGTCGGGGCTCCAGGAGGGCTCGGTATTGATGCCGCCGCCATCAGTCAGACGATGCACATGTCCACTGGCCAGGTCCAGGACCATGATGTCGGTGTTCCCGCGACGGTCGCCCTGGACGAAAGCCAGCCGCCGCCCATCGGGCGACCAGGCCGGGCTGGACACCAGCATCCCCCCGGGCGCTGCGTAGATGCGGACCTTGGGACCGTCCTTCACCCGCTGGCCCCAGATCTCCGGAGCCCCCGCCTTGTAGGTGACGAAGGCCAGGCGTCCGTCCTGGGCGACGCTGGGAGAGAGGGTCAGGCTGCCGTAGTGGGTGAGCTGGAGCACGTTGGCGCCGTCCCGGTCCATCTGGAAGATCTCCTTGACGCCCGGATGGAGCTGGCGCACGAAGACGATTCGGCTGGACGCCACCCCACGGACCCCGGTGAGCTGGAGCACCAGATCGTCCGAGAGGGCGTGGGCGAGACGGCGGATCGGGACACGGGGGTCCGCCTGGTAGGGCTTGGTGAACACTGCCTTGCCAGCGGTGGTGTCAATGGCCGTGGCATCCAGCTGGAGGGCACCATCGGCGGCCCGGGTCAGCTTGCAGAGCAGGAGCCACTGGGCCCCGGCATCCTTCCAGGCCCCGTAGCTGCTGGGATCGGTCGCGGTCGGCAGCTTGTCCTTCAGGAGACCGAACACGCCGGACTCGTCCAGGTCGTGCTGGAGGACCGAGGTGAACTGGGCATCCGCCGTCGCCTGGTCTATCCCCGAGAGGACAGGGGGCGCGACGGCCAGGACGAGCTTGGCCCCGCTCGAGGCACTGAGCACCACCTCGGTCTGCTGGGCGGCGAGTCCCACGGAGGCGAGGAGGAGGAAGGCGCCGGCAAGCCGGCGGAACAAGGCACGCATCATGGCATCTCCATGGCCTGGGGCCCTCAAGAGACTAGCAGAAGCCCGGATCCCGGCAGGGCCGGCCCCGCTCCGGGATTCACTCCAGCCCTTCCTCGGCGGCGAGGCGGGCGAGGCGTTCCGCATAGCGGCGCCGGAGGGTCTCCACCCAGACCGGCTTGAGGCGCCCGTAGGCAGGGCGCAGCGAGGCATCCACCCACGACCGGAGTTCCTCCACGGAGCCACAGGCCTCCAGGCTTCGCAGCAGCGAGGCCCGTGCTGCCTCGTCGGCCACCTGGAGCGCCGCCACCGGCGCGAAGGAGATCCGGTGGACCGGGGAGACTCCCTGCTCCCGAAGCCGCTCCCGGTGGAGCGCGGTGCCGTAGCCCTTGTGCTGGGCGAACCCGTAGCCCGGGTGGCGGGCCTCCAGCTCCACCATGCGGGCGTCCCGGTGGACCTTGGCCAGGATGCTGGCCGCTCCGATGGCGCAGCTCATCGCGTCGCCATCCACCACCAGGCGTTCCGGGAGTCCCGTGCGGGGAGCCCGGTTGCCGTCCACCAGGAGGAGCCCGGGACGGCGGGCCAGCATGGACACCGCCTGTCGCATGGCCATGAGGGTGGCCTCCAGGATGTTCTCGCGGTCAATGGCCAGCACGTCCACCTCCGCCACGGCCCATCCGGCCAGCACGGACCTGAGCTCCTGCGCCAGGGCCTCCCGCCGCTCGGGGGCGAGCTGCTTGCTGTCGCGCACGGCGCGGAGCACATGGCCCCACTTCCGGACGGCATCGCCGTCGAGCACCGCGCAGGCCGCCACCACAGGCCCGGCCCAGGCGCCCCGGCCCGCCTCGTCCACGCCGCCCCAGGCCATGCCCGGGGGCACGTTCCCGAGATCCCAGTCGAGCGGATTCACTCCGGGTCTTCCCATGTCAGCACCGGAGGGACGCCTTGGCGATCAGCCAGGTGTCCAGCGCCCCGCGGAAGTGGCTTCCGCCGCCGTGGTAGATGGCCCGGATGGGGATGTGGGCCCAGGTGAGATGCCAGTCGGCGGCCTTCATCGCGATCTCCATCTCGATGGCGAACCCGCGGGAGCGGAGATCCAGCCGGTCCAGCACCTTCTTGCGGATCATCCGGAACCCGCTCTGGCTGTCCTCCCAGCGCACACCCGCGATGCGGCCCAGGGTCCAGGTGCCCAGGGCATTGGTGCGCCATCGGCGCGGCGGGATGCGTCCCCGGTCGAGGTAGCGCGAGCCGATGAGGAAGTCCGTACGGGGATGCCCCGCGAGATGGTCCAGGAAGCCCTGGAGGTCCGCCGGGTCGTGCTGGCCGTCGCCGTCGAGGAAGAGGTAGTAGTCGAAAGCGTCCGGCTTCAGGAAGGCGATGCCCGCCCGCAGGGCCTGACCCTTGCCCCCCCCCTGGCCGGATTCCAGCCGGAGCACCTCGGCCCCTTCCCGGAGGGCCAGGTCGCCGGTCCCATCGGAGGAGCCGTCGTCCACCACGAGGATCCGATGGAGGCTGAAGGGGGCGAGCCCCCGCAGGACGTCCGGGAGGCGGTCGGCCTCGTCGTGGGCCGCGATGATGGCGGAGATGCGGGGACCCCCCTGCCCCTCCGTCCCGCTCACGCGGAGGTCTTGCCGCGGCGGCTGGCGCGGGGGAAAGGCTGCCCGTAGGCGACCTCGAAGGCCGCACGCTGGGCGGCATTGGCCCGCAGGTCGGGCAGGAGGCGGTGGATCCGCTCGGGGTTCTCCTCCAGGACCACCTCCGCCTCGAGGATCCGCCCCCGGTCCGAGGCCAGCACCCGGACCTTCCGGCCGGGTCCCGGCCCAGCCAGCAGCCGCTGCGCGTCGGCAGCCGAGGCGGTGCGCCAGCCGTCCACCCCGAGGATCTCCATGCCGAAGCTCAGGCCTGCGCGGCTGGCAGGACTCCCTGGGACCACGTTCTGGACGGTGGCGGGAGCGCCCTGTCCCAGCATCAGCCCGGTCCATCCCTTCGGTTGACGCGTCCCGGCTTCCCCCTGGGAGTCCTCGGGGCCCGGGTCGGGGGACCGGGCCTCCATCCGCAGCCCGAAGGCCCGCAGCAGGGGGGCGGGGTCCAGTTCCCCGCGGCCGGAGATGTAGGCGTCCCAGAACAGCCGGGGATTGCGGCCGGAGAGGTCCTGGTAGGCCTTCCGAACATCCGCGTCCGTCAATCCCCCGTCGCCATGCCGCTTCCAGAGGAGGGCGAACAGGTCGGGGAGCCCGGCCTTCCCCCGGCTGCCCTCCCGGAGGGCCGCGTCCATGAGCCAGCCGGCCATCTCGCCCCTGTCGTAGTAGCTGACGGTGCTGTTGGGGCTGAACTCGTGGGGCTTGTACTGGCGGATCCAGGCATCCCAGCTCGCCTCCTCGAGGCTCTGCTCCAGGCGTCCCGGCCGCTGCACCTGCTCGCTCCAGCATTTCGCCAGTTCCCGGGCGGCATGGCTCCAGGGCACCACGCCGGCGCGGAGCGCCAGCACATGCTCCATGTAGGCGGTGAGGCCCTCGTGGAACCAGAGCATCCGCGTGGGGTTCTCCCGGCTGTAGTCGAAGGGGCCCAGCGCCGGATCCCGGAGGCGCTTGACGTTCCATGCATGGAAGAACTCGTGGGCGATGAGCTGGAAGAGGCTGTAGTAGCCCTCGGGACGGTCGAAGCCCAGGCTGTCGGCGAGGAGGCTGGTGCAATCCCGGTGCTCCAGGCCCCCGCGCACCTTCGGAGTGAAGGTGAGCAGGAACAGGTAGCGCTTGAAGGGGAAGCCCCCGAACAGGGCGCCTGCGGCCTCGACGATCCTCCGCGTGGCCTCCGCCATGCGGGCCTCGTCCCCCGTATGGGGGCCCGTGAAGGCCATCTCGAAGTGCGCGCCGCCCGTCCTGAAGGTCCGCTGGCGGAACGTGCCCAGCTCGAACGGGGAATCCACCAGGGTGTCGTAGTCCGCCGCGAGGAACCCCGTCTTCCCCTCAGGCAGGGCCGTGGCGACCCGCCAGGTCTTCGGGAAGCCGCGGAAGCGCACCTCGACGGGGCGGTCGAGCTGCCCCTCCAGGTAGAAGAAGGTGGCCGCCGGGATGATCTGCGCGTGACCGGCGTCCACATGGTTCGTGCGGACGGTCAGGTCGTTCCCGTAGACGCGGTAGCGCAGCTTCAGTCCCCGCGGGGAGGGGGGCAGCGCCCAGCGCTGCTTGTCCAGCTTGGCAAGGGGCTGCACCCGGCCTGCGCCGTCCTCCATCTGGACGCGGTCCACGAACCGGGCGTAGTCCCGGATCAGGTAGGACCCCGGTGTCCACGCCGGCAGGGCGGCCACGCCACCGGCCGGGATGGCACCGGGAGGCAGGACCAGTTCCACCTCGAACAGGTGCTGGGCCAGATCCAGCGGCCGGACCGTGGCCCGGAGGGGCATGGCGTCCTGGGCCATCCGGGCGCCCTCAGCCCTGGATGCCATGGAGCCACCGCCGGACGGCCCATTGGATCTCGTCCTCCGTGATCTGGTACTCGGGGAACCGGAGCTTCTCCTCGACCATGGCCCCGAAGAGCGCCGTGAAGATCAGCACCTCCTTGCGCGCCTGCTCCAGGCCGATACCGAACACATGGTTCACGAAAAGCCCCAGGGGGCTGAGGCCCTTCTCCACCAGCGGCATGAGGTCCCGGAAGCCTGAATCCGGGGAAGGCACGGCGATGGACCGGAGGATGAAGCCCGTGAACTCCTGGCTCTCCAGGAGCAGGTCCAGGTACCTGCGGGCGAGGTCCAGGCAGGCCTTCTCCGCCGCCTCGACCCCCTTGATGGGCGTCCCGAGGAACGGCTGCACCATGGCCTCGATCCGGGCGGACGTGCTGGCCAGGGACACCAGGCAGAGCTGGCGGAAGAGCCCCTCCTTGCTTCCGAAGTGATAGTAGAGGGTCGGTTTGGAGACCCCTGCGTCCTCCGCGACCTCCTTGACCTGGACGCCGTCGTAGCCCTTGGCGGCGAAATGGGACAGGGCCGCCAGGAGCAGGCGGGCCTTGAGGTCGCCGCCTTCGCTCAGGCAGGCCAGGGCCTGCTGGAAGCTGCCGCCCTTGCAGGCGCCCAGGCTTTCCGGGCCGAATACAGGCGTCATCTCCTTGAGACCGTGATCGGGTATGGAGGACATGGTCTACCTCGGGGAAGAGATCCAGCATGCCATGAAGCGACCTACCCGGAGGCAGGCTCCTCAGTCCAGCGCCTTCCCCAACGCAAGGAAGATGTCCCGCCAGCCCTCCGGAAGGGCCGCCGCGTCCCGCTGGATGGTCTCCAGGTCGCCCCGCGCGAAGGGGCCCGTGCGACCCGCGGAGCCATGGAGCTGGAGGTTGCGGAGGGTCGCCTCCGCCAGAGGCCACAGGCCGCGGCCCGGCAGGTCTATCCCGTGGGTCCGCAGGAGGGCGTCCGCGCCGAGCCAGAGGGTGGCCGCGTGTCCCGAGGCCAGCACGGCGGCGGCGTGGTAGAGGGGCTTGAGCGCTCCGGGCAGCTCGAAGGGCCGGAAGCCCAGAACCTCGAAGGCCTGCCGGAGGACGGGTGGGACCGCCCCGGTGAGGGCCAGCGGAGTCCCGTTCCAGTCCCGGGGTTCGCCGTCGAAGCTGGTGAGGGGGTGCGCACAGGGGATCTCCGGGACCTGGAGGCTTCCCGACAGGTGGACGCAGCGGCCGGGAAAGGCCTCCGCCAGCTCCGCCACGGCATGGTCCGGCACCGCCAGCAGCACCAGTCCGTCCGGGCGCTCGACGTGGGGCAGCAGGGCCGCCCGCCCCCGCCAGGCCGCAGCCAGGGCGCGCCCCGCGCGGCCCCGGCCCAGGATGGTGAACTCGGCAGACATGCTCCCAGTGTGCCCGCTTCCAGTCAGCTCCCGCGACCATCCCCGCCGGGACGACCCGGGGCGGCCCCCTCGGCCAGGGGGAGATGGACCGTGAAGGTCGCGCCCTCCCCGGGGGAGCTGGCGAACGCCACCCGCCCGCCCATCCGCTCCACCAGGGTCTTGACCAGGGAGAGGCCGAGCCCGCTGCTGGGTTCCCCCCCCGTCGGTTTCGCGCTCAGGCGGACGAAGGCTCCGAAGACCTTGTCCAGGTCCTCCGGCTGGAACCCGGGCCCTCGGTCCGCCACATCCACCTGGCCGGACGACAGGTGCACCCGCACCCTCCGGCCTGAATCCCCCGACGGCGTGAACTTCACAGCGTTCGAAACCAGGTTGTCGAGCACCTCCTTGAAGTAGAAGGGATCGCCGAGCAGCAGGGGGAGGGGCCCCTCCGCCTCCAGTTCGATGTCGAACCCCTTGGCTACCGCGCGGGAGCGGAAATCCTCGACGCTGCGCCGGGCGATGGCCAGGGCGTCCATGGGCACGGATTCCATCCGGGCACGGCCCGAATCCAGCGCGGCGACCTCCAGGATGCGCTCGATGAGGGCCCCCATCTGCCCGGCTGCCACGAGGATGCCCTGGACCCAGCCCTCCCGGGCGCCCACATCCTCCTCCAGGAGCTGCTGGCCCCGGAGGAGGATGCCGGTCAGGGGGCTCCTCAGGTCGTGGGCCACCATGGCGAGCATCCGGGTCTTCTCCTCGTTGAGTTCCTGGAGCCGCTGGTTGTACCGCCTCAGGTCCGCGCTCTGGCGCTCGATCTCCGCCACGCCCTCCCGCACCTTCCGGTCCAGTCGCTGGTTCTGCGCCCTGAGCCAGCGGGTGCGCAACCGGAAAACCCCGTAGACGAAGGCGGCGAATCCGAGCAGATAGGCGGCGTAGGCCCAAGGCCGACGCCAGGGCGGAGCCTCGATCCGGACCGGCAGGACCAGGGGGCGGGCGAGCCGACCGAGGGCATCCCGGGCCTGGATCCAGAGTGCGTAATGCCCGGCGGGCAGGGCGGTCAGGTCCCAGCGGCCCTCGGACACCCAGGCGGAAGGCCGGTCCTCGAGGCCGAGCACCTGGGTCCGGTAGGCCACGGCCGCCGCCTGGTGGAACACCGGAAGGGCGAAATCCAGGCGGAGGCGGTGTTGCCGGTAGCCGAGGACGAGGGGGGAACCGGGCTCCACGGGAGACCCGTTCACGGACACGGATTCGAGCACCAGGGCGGGAAGCGGCGGTGGCGGGGTCTCCCGGGCGGGATCGAGGCACGCCATGCCCCGGAGGGTACCGACCCAGATCCGCCCTGCGGCGTCGGTGTAGGCGGCTCCCGAAATGCAGGTCCAGGCCGGCAGTCCGTCCCCCGGGGTGAATCGCTCGATCCGCCACGCCCCGGGCCGGTCCTCCGCTCCGGGAGGGACGGTGAGACGCAGGACGCCGCGGGTGGACGTGCAGTAGAGCCGGCCCGACCTGTCCACCGCAAGGCCCATGAGGGTATCGGCCGGGAAGTCGGGGTCGGAGCCCCGGTTGAGGACGTGCCAGGTGGCGCCGGGACGGTCCAGGTCCAGCCATCCCAGCCCGCCTCCGGGAGTGGCGGCCCAGAGCCGCACGCCCGCCGGCCCCCGGGTGTCCGCCAGGGCATAGACGGAATCGGAGGGCAGGCCCTCCCGGGTGCCGTAGAAGGTCCACCGCCCCTCGTGAAGCCGGGCCAGTCCTCCCCCCCGGAATCCCACCCAGAGACTGGGACCCGAGGCCTCCCGCGTCTCATGGAGGCAGAAGACATCCTCGGCAGGAAGCCCCTGGGCCTTGCCGATCCGCGTCCAGCACCCCTGCCGGAACCGAAGCAGCCCCAGGGTGCTCGTGCCCACCCAGAGATCCGGCGCACGCCCGCGATGCGGGACCTCGAGGAGCACCTGGGCCTCCCCGATGCGGAGACCGGGCACTGGCAGGGGACGCCAGCGTCCGCCCTGCCAGAGGGAGAGCCCGCCGACCCCTCCTGCCACCAGGCCGGGGGATCCGAAGGCCGTGGTGGGGCAGAGGCTGTCCACCCAGTTCCCGGCCAGGCCCTGGCGGCGAGTGGCCACATGCCAGGTGCCCCGGACCCACTGGGCCACCCCGCCCTTGGTCCCGATCCAGAAGCTGGCCCCCCCCACGGTGGTCTCGGCAAAACAGTAGGGGAGTGCCCCGGATAGGCCCGGCGGGGGGGAAATGGCCTCCCATCCCTGGGAGTCGAAGGCCACCAGGCCCCGGCCCAGGAAGCCGGCCCAGAGGTCCGGGCGGCTGCCCGTGGCCAGCAGCGAGTACACGCCCTCGCCTTCGCCGCCGTACCGGGCAGGCCAGGCATGCCACCCCCCCGCACCCCGCCGCCAGAGCAGGCCCTGGTTGTAGGTTCCGACCCAGAGGGTGGGGGATTGCCCTGCGGGGCGGGTCTCGGCCAGGCAGATCGGCCGGACGGGGGGGAAGCCCTCCGCGGCCCCTTCCAGGCGCCAGGTCCGGCCGTTCCAGGCGGCGAGGCCATGATCCCAGCTTGCAACCCAGGCGCGGAATCCCGTCGGGGACCTCCCGGTGAGCACGTCGCCGGTGTCCCAGCCCTGGAACCTTTCCAGGTCGGGCGTGTGCAGCACCCTGCCATGCTTCACCCGCGCCAGGCCAGTCTGGGTGCAGACCCACACGGAGCGGCCGCCCCCGGGATCGGGCAACTGGCGGAGCCGCCAGACCACATCGCCGGGAAGCCCGTTGCGGTGGTCCAGGATCCGCCAGTGCCGCCCGTCCCACACCCCCACGCCCTGGCCTCCGCTCCCGGCCCAGATCCGGGACGCGCCCTCCCCGTTCCGGGTCTCCAGCAGCGTGTTGATCCGCGTGAAGGGCAGCCCTTCCGCCGCGCCGTGGTGGATCCAGGCCCCGGCCCGCCACTGCCACAGGCCTCCATCCTGGGTTCCGCACCACACGGATCCGTCCCGGGCGGGCAGCACGGCCCGCACCCAGTCGGACCGTGCCTGGGCGGGCAGGCGCAAGGGGCGCCAGGTGCGGCCGTCGAAGGAGGCGGCGCCGTCCACGGTGCCCACCCAGAGGCGCCCGTCCGGCCCCCGCTGGATGTCGTAGACCGTGTCATTGGGGAGTCCATCCTCCGTGCCGTAGCGGTGGGCCACGCTGGGAACCAGGCCGGGCCATGGGAGCCCGCTCCCCCGCAGGGAGAGCGGCTGGAACAGGACGGCCAGGCCCAGCAGGCCGAGGCACCGGATGGGGAGCATGTCCGACCTTTCGGGGGGCTCCCCGCCGCGCTTGATTCTGGACACGGTCCGCACTCTAAACTGCCCGGGTGTCCACCCCCGTCCTCCCTCCGTGGTCCCTGCCGCCGGAACTTCCCTGGCCCAGGTTCCTGCGGCTGCTGCGCCACCCGGACCCTCCGAGGGGCTGGCTGGATGCGGCGGCGGCGCTCCCGGACCTCCGGAAGCGCCCCATGCTCCTCCGCTGGATTGCCCAGCACCCCAAGGCGCCCGCCCATCTGCGCGCCGAGCTGATGGCCCGCCTGCCGTGGCGGGCCCTCGCCGCCGTGGCCGAGGATGCTGCTGCCCACCCCCAGGCGCGGCAGCAGGCCACGGAGAAACTCCTGCACCTGTGGCCGGGCATGACCCAGGGGGAACGGCGCGCCCTGGCCCTCCATGCCCCCCGACAGCTCTGGGCGCTCGTCTGGCGGGCCCCCTCCCTGGGCGTGCTGGCCTCCTTCCTCCAGAACCCCAGGCTCGGGCTCGATCCGCTGGTGGCCCTCATCCAGCCCCCCCTCCGCCCGGTCCAGGCCGATGCCCTGGCCGCCTCCCGGTGGCGGGAGGCGGGCCCGGTGGCCGAGGCCGTGCTGGCGGCCCTGGACCGCAGCCTCGACCTGCCCGGTGCCGGCCTTGCCCTGGGCCACGCCATCCCGTGGATCCGTGTCCTCGACGACGAGGCCCGCATCGGCGCCGCCAGCCGGATCACGACGCCGGCCCTGCGGCGGCTGGTCCATCCCCGCCGGGACGGGGATGCCGGACCACCCTACTCGTAGACCTTCTCGCCGGGCGCCTCGGCGTTCTCGGCGTCCGCCTCCAGGTCGCGCCCCAGGTCGGGCGCCTTCAGGAATTCCCGGTAGAACTCGTGCTGGATGACGAGATCCATGATCTCGTTCGTGCCGGTCCAGATGGTGATGAGCCGGATATCCCGCAGCAGCCGCTCGATGGGATAGACGTTGGTGTAGCCGATGCCTCCCATGACCTGCATGGCGTGGTTCACCACGTCCCAGGCGGTCTCCGTGGCAAACTTCTTGGACTCCGAGACCATCCGGCGGACCCGGCCGGGAGGGAGCCCTTCGTGGTCAATGGCGCGGCCGGTCTCCCGGCACAGGGCCCGGGCGGCCTCGAGGCGGGTGAGGGATTCGGCCAGCTTGAAGGAGACCCCCTCGAAGCGGCGGATCTCCTGGCCGAAGGCCTTGCGCTTCGCGGCGTACCGCGCGGCGATCTCGAGCCCGGCCCTGGCCATGCCCAGGGCCCCGCCGGCGCTGGTCATGCGCTCGGGGATCATCATCTGGTCGAAGACGGCAGCGCCCTGGCCGATGCCCGCCTCGCCGCCGAGCACCCGGTCCACGGGCACCCGGCAGCCGCGGAAGCGCAGCCGTCCGGTGCCTCCGCCCCGTGTCCCCATGAGGCCGTAGACGTGCTCCACGATGACGCCGTCGTCCCGCTCCACCAGGAATGCGGTGATGGCGTTCCTGGGATCCCCCCCCTCGGCGGTACGGGCATAGACCAGGAAAAGGTCCGCGCCTTCCGCCCCGACCACGAAGCGCTTCTGGCCATCGAGCACGAATTGGGCCCCGTCGCGGACGGCCCGGGTGGCCGCGCCGAAGAAGTCCGAGCCGCCCCTCGGCTCCGTCAGGGCTTCGGCCGGGGCGAGGGTGCCCGCGATCATGGGGGCCAGGTACCGGCGCTTCTGGCCCTCGGTGCCGAAGTGCACCAGCGCCTCTCCCACGATGGAGACCAGGGAGTAGAGGCAGCCCAGGGCGGTCCCGAGCACGCCCACCTCCTCCAGGGCCGCCAGTTCCGCCGTCCACGGGAGCCCCCGGCCACCGTAGGCTTCCGGGAAGCGCAGGCCGAGGAGGTGCCGCCGCCCGGCGTCCGCCAGGAATCCCCTGGGGTACCGGACCCGCTCGGCATCCATGTCCAGGAGGAGCTGGCGGGGCACGGCCCGGGCGAAGGCCCGCGCCTCGTCCCGCACCTCTCGGGCTTCGGCCTCCAGGAGGGCGGCGGGGAAGGTGGTCATGGGGCCTCCCTGCGCTCAGCAGCGCCGCAGCACTTCCGCCACGCAGCGCTCGATGCCGACCCAGACATCGCTCAGCCTGGCATCGTCGAACATGTAGGCCGGCGTGGTGACCAGCTTGTGGGCCTCGTCCACCACCACCTCGCGGGCGCTTGCCGTGTCCTTCGGATGCTGGCCCAGCTTCGCGAGCGCCGCCGTGCAGCCGGCATCGTTGCCCAGGGTCAGCTCCGCGGATTCCCGGCCGGCCAGGGCCAGGGCCACCAGGGCCGGGGCGATGCAGATGGCGCCCACGGGCTTCCGGGCCTCGAAGAAAGCCCGGACGAAGGCCGCCACGTCGGGACGGACCTCGGCCTCAGCCCCCTTGAAGGCGAAGCTGCAGTGGTTCTTGGCCACCCCGTAGCCGCCGGGCATGAGGAGCGCGTCGTACTCGCCGGCCTTGGCCCTGGCCAGGTCGAGGCACTGGCCCACGCGCGCGATGCGGCTGGCCTCCTCCAGGATGTTGCGCGTGGCCCCGGGCACAGGCTCCCCGGTGGCATGGTTGACGACATGGTGCTGGGCCGCATTGGGCGCGATGCACTGGAAGGAGGCGCCGTGCTGGTCCAGGGCCAGCAGGGTCAGGACGGCCTCCCGCACTTCCGCGCCGTCGAGGTGGCCACAGCCGGCCAGCAGGACCGCCACCTTGGGTGTCTTCGCCATGGGAGCCTCCGGATGGAATGGGCCCAGTATCCCACCAACCGCGGAGGGGCATCCCCGCCATCCCCTCTATCCTGGTCCCATGCGCCACTCCTCCCGCCTTCCGGACAGCTTCGAGCCCAATGCCCTGTCGCGCCTGCTGGAGGCGCGCCGGGCCACGCATGCCGCCGTACTGGATCTCACCGCGTCGAACCCGACGGCCTGCGGCTTCGTCTATCCGGAGGCGGAGATTCGGTCCGCTCTCGCTGGACCCGGGGTCCTCCGGTACGTCCCGGATCCTCAGGGTGCACCGGAAGCCCGGGCTGCGGTGGCGGAACACCACGGGCATGGGCTCGGCATCGGGGACATCCTCCTCACGGCCTCCACCAGCGAGGGCTACGCCCTGCTCTTCAAGCTGCTGGGCGACCCGGGGGACGAGGTGCTCGTGCCGAGCCCCAGCTACCCGCTCTTCGAATGGCTGGCACGCCTGGAGGGCATGCACGCCCGGCCCGTGCCCTCCTATTTCCACGAACGCTGGCACCTGGATCTGGAGGCCATGGAAGCGGCGGTCACCGATCGCACCCGTGCCGTGGTGGTGGTCAACCCGAACAATCCCACAGGACATTTTCTGTCCAGGACCGAATGGGATGGGCTTACGCGCCTATGCGCGCGGACCGGCCTGGCACTCCTGGTGGACGAGGTCTTCGCGGACTATCCCCTCGAGACTCTGCCCGAGGGTCTTCCGACGGCCCTGGAGGACGAGGCCCCGCCATGCCCCGTCTTCCTCCTCTCGGGCCTGAGCAAGATCGCAGCCCTGCCGCAGGTGAAGCTGGGCTGGATCGCCGCCCGCGGTCCCGGGAGCCGGGCCCACCTGGAGGGCCTGGCCTTCCTGGCGGACCAGTACCTTTCGGTCTCCGCCTCCGCTCAGGCCGGGGCCCCCACGCTCCTCGGCCTCGCGCGGGACATCCGGGCCCAGGTGCGGGCCCGCCTACGGGCCAACCTGGACGCCCTGGATCTGGCGCTGGAGGCCCATTCCCGTCTCTCCCGCCTTCCGGTGGAAGGCGGCTGGTCGGTCCTCCTGCGCCGCCCCGCCCTGGACAGCGACGAGGCCTGCGCCTGCCGCCTCCTGGAGA
>DAIDKC010000143.1 GCA_027451045.1 Holophagaceae bacterium
AGGCCCTGGACGAGGCCGGGATGCCCTACACCCTGAACCCAGGCGAGGGTGCCTTCTATGGCCCCAAGATCGAGTTCCAGATCCTGGATGCCCTGAAGCGCCCCTGGCAGCTGGGCACCCTCCAGGTGGACTACATGCTGCCCGAGCGGTTCGATCTGAACTACACCCAGGCGGATGGGACGGAGGCCCGGCCGATCATGCTGCACCGCGCCATCCTGGGCAGCCTGGAGCGGTTCATGGGCATCCTCGTGGAGCACACCGCCGGCGCCTTCCCGGCCTGGCTGGCTCCGGTCCAGATGGCGGTCCTGCCCATCACGGACCGGGCGCACGCCTTCGCCCAGGCCGCTGCCGGCCGGGCCCGGGGACAGGGTCTCCGGGTCGAGCTCGACCTGCGCAACGAAAGCCTCAAGGCCAAGATCCGCGAGGCCCAGCTGGCCAAGATCCCCTACATGCTGGTGATCGGGGACCGGGAGGCGGAGGCGGGGACCGTCTCCGTCCGGCACCGGCACCGCGGCGACCTCGGGGTGCAGCCCCTCGACCGGTTCCTGGGAGATCTCGCGACTGAGGTTGCGGAACGTCGGCGCTGACCGGGAATTCCCGGCTTGGCGAGTCCGCCACCAAGTGATAGACTCTCTGTCCTTGTGTTCATAGGGGAGGCACCATTCGTCCGAACGAGACCCGCATCAACGACGGCATCCGGGCTGCTGAAGTCCGCGTCATCTCCGAGGATGGCGAACAGCTAGGCGTGATGCCTCCGCATCAGGCCATCCGGATCGCCGAGGAGCGTGGCCTCGACCTGGTGGAGGTCGCTGGAAACGCCAATCCGCCTGTCTGCCGGATCATGGACTACGGCAAGTACAAGTTCATGGAAGCCAAGCGGGATCACGCCGCCCGCGCCAAGCAGAAGAACATCGTGGTCAAGGAAGTGAAGTTCCGCCCCAAGACCGACGACCACGACTTCGATTTCAAGGTCAAGCACATCCTGCGATTCCTGGAGGAGCAAGACAAGGTCAAGGTGGTGGTCATGTTCCGGGGCCGCGAGGTGGTCCACCGCGACATCGGCTACCGGATCATCGAGGAAGTCATCCAGCGGGTCGGCGAGCGGGCCGTCGTCGAGAAGCCGGCTGGCATTGACGGGCGCGACATGCACGCCATCCTTGCCCCCAGGCCCACCGAAGCCGCCAAGCAGATCAAGAAGCCCAAGGCGGCCCCGAACGAAACACCGGCCCCCGAAGCCCAGCACTGAGAGGAACCCATGAGCTACAAGATCAAGACCCACAAGGGCGCGCAGAAGCGCTTCAAGAAGACTGCCGGCGGCAAGTTCAAGCGCGGCTGCTCCCACCAGCGCCACATCCTCACCAAGAAGACCGCCAAGCGGAAGCGCCAGCTGGACATGGGCGGGATGGTGGCCAAGGCCGACCAGAAGGCGGTTTCTGCGATGCTGCCCTATGCCTGATATCGTTTGGGGGTTCCGCGCTGCGCGCACACCCCCAAGCCCCCGCGCCCTCGCAGGCTGAGCCTGCTCGGGCTTGTTCTCACGCCCGATCGGTCTTAGGATCGAGGGTTCAACCCGGTGGCTGTGGCCACCCCCGATGAGGCCTTCAAAGCGCACCGCTTGCCGAATGCGCTGCCTCGAGGAAAGGAAGCACCATGACCCGCGTCAAACGTGGTTTCAAGCGCGCCCAGCGGCGCAAGCGCATGATGAAGTTCGCCAAGGGCTTCTACGGCGCGAAGTCCCGTCTCTACCGTTCCGCCAAGGAAGCCGTAGAGAAGGCCCTCGGCTATGCCTACCGCGACCGCAAGGTGCGGAAGCGCGATTTCCGTCGCCTCTGGATCGTCCGCATCGGCGCCGCCTCCGTGCAGAACGGGCTCTCCTACAGCAAGTTCATGGGCGGCCTGAAGAAGGCGAACGTGAACCTGGACCGCAAGATGCT
Organism: Holophagaceae bacterium; assembly: GCA_027451045.1. GTDB lineage: Bacteria > Acidobacteriota > Holophagae > Holophagales > Holophagaceae > Geothrix. The sequence goes on from DAIDKC010000143.1 coordinate 1,935, forward strand.
GGCGGACCTCGCCGTGCGCAACCCCGAGGCGTTTAGCAAGCTCGTGGCCGTGGCCAAGGGCTGACGCGAACGCAGCACGTCGCAGACACCCGAAAGGCCGCGCGAGCGGCCTTTCTCTGTATCGAGGCACCCCATGGACCAGCTGCTGCCGCCGGAGATCGCCGAGGCGGAACGCGCCTTCCCGGAGGCCCTGGCCGCCTGCCGGGACCTGGATGCGTTCCTGCGCCTGAAGGGCGCCTACGTGGGCCGCGAGGGGAGTTACGTCGCCCGCCTCATGGACCTGCTGAAGGCCGCGCCGAAGGACCAGAAGCGGGAGCTGGGTGCGGCCATCAACGCTCTCAAGAATGCCTGGGAGGAGGCCCTGAAGGCTCGCCAGGCGGAGCTGGAGGCCGCCAAGAAAGCGGCCGGCGCCGCGGCCTGGGATCCCACCCTGCCGCCGCCCCTGCCGGCCCGGGGCGCCCTGCACCCCCTCAACCGCCTCATGGATCGCCTGGTGGAGGTCTTCCGGCCCCTGGGCTTCCATGTGGAGGAAGGCCCCGAGGTGGAGACCGAGGAGCACAACTTCGACGGCCTCAACATCCCCGCCGACCATCCGGCCCGCGGCAGCGCGGACACGTTCTACCTGGCCGCCCACCCGGGCCAGCTGCTTCGGACCCACACCAGCCCCGTGCAGGTCCGGACCCTGCGGAAGCTGAAGGCCACCATCCACGAGAAGGGCGGCATCCGCTTCCTCGCGCCCGGCCGCGTCTACCGCAAGGACGAGATTGATCCCACCCACAGCCCCATGTTCCACCAGGTGGAGGGCATGCTGGTGGGCCACGGTATCGGCATGCAGCATCTCAAGGGCACCCTGGAGTACGCCCTGCGGGCGCTGTTCGGGCCAGCGACGGAGATCCGCCTGCGACCTTCGTACTTCCCCTTCGTGGAGCCGGGCTGCGAGGTGGACGTGAGCTGCCCGCTGTGCGCGGCCAAGGGCTGCCGCGTCTGCAAGGGCTCGGGCTGGGTGGAGATCCTGGGCGCCGGCCTCATCCATCCGAACGTCCTCGAGTTCGCGGGCATTGATTCGAAGGAATGGTCCGGCTGGGCCTTCGGCATGGGGGTTGAGCGCATGGCCATGATGCTGAGCCAGACGCCGGACCTGCGCCTGTTCTTCGAGAATGACCAACGTTTCCTCGAGGCCATGGGAGGGCTGGACTGATGTGGATCGAACGCGCCGCCCTGGCCGCGGAACTGCCCGCCGCCGCCGCCCTCGCCACCCGGGAGCTGGCGGAGCTTCTGGCGTCCCTGGGCTTCCCCGTGGATGCCATCGAGGCTCGGCCCGGCACCGAGGTGCTGGATGTGGACATCACTGCCAACCGCGGGGACGCCATGTCCCACCGCGGGATGGCCCGGGACCTGGCTGCCCGTCTGAAGGCGCCTCTGGCGCCCCTGGCCCCGCCGTCCACGCCGGAGGGCCCCGCGAAGATCGCCGTCCACCTGCCCGATCCCGGCTGCCCCGTGTACGCCACGGCCCTGCTGACGCTGGGGCCGGGGGAGACGCCGCAGGCGGTCCAGGCCTTCCTCACGGTCCTGGGCGCCGCGCCCAAGCAGCTGCCGGCGGTGGACGCCTCCAACGAGCTGCTGCACCGCTACGGCCATCCCACCCACGCCTTCGACGCCGACCGCATCCGCGGGGCCGTTACCGTCCGCCGCGCCGTGGCCGGCGAGAAGCTGGTGACCCTCGACGGCGTGACGCGGACCCTGGCGGCGGAGGACCTGGTCATTGCCGACGAGGACGGGCCCATCGCCCTGGCGGGCGTCATGGGCGGCGACGGGACCAAGGTGACCGAGGGCACTCGCCGTGTCCTCCTGGAGAGTGCCTGGTTCGAGCCCCGCACCGTGCGCGCCTCGGCCCACCGCCACGGCCTGCACACCGACGCCTCCCAGCGCTTCGGCCGGGGCGCGGACCCCGCCCTGGCTCCCGTGGCGCGCGACCTCCTCGTCCAGCGTCTCCAGGCCTGGGCCGGAGCGGCCCTCGAGGGCGCCTGGACCGCGGGCGCCCAGCCCGCCCCGGCCCCGGCCGTGACCCTGACCGCCGCCCTCCTCGCCCGCGTGGCCGGGGAGCCGCTGCCTCTGGAAGACGCCGCCGCGGCCCTGGAGGCCCTGGGCTGCCGGGTGACGATGGCTTCCAACGCGCTCACGGTGCAGCCGCCCACCTGGCGCCACGACTTGGCCATTCCCGAGGACCTGGCGGAGGAGGTGCTCCGCCTCCGCGGCTACGCCGCCATCCCCTCCGTCCTCCCGCCCCTGGAGGGCCCGCCGCAGCCACTGCCGGCGGAGTACCGCCAGAGGCAGGTCCTGGCCCGGCGCCTGGCCCACCTGGGCTTCCACCAGACCGTGACCTACGGCTTCGTGAGTCCGGAGATGGATGCGGATGCGGCCATTCCCGGGAAGCCGGGGCAGGACGACCAGGCGGTGCGTACCTTGGCCAACCCCCTGGGACGGGAGTATTCCATCCTCCGCCGCTCCCTGGTGCCCTCCCTGGCCGAAGTAGCTCGCCAGAACCTCCAGCAGGGTCAGCGGGAGGTCAGGCTTTTCGAGATCGCTCCCACCTATAAGGTCGTGGAGGGTGAGCTCACCCCGGCGTGGACCGTGGCCCTTTTCTGGGTGGGCGAACGCTGGGATGGGGATCCCCAATCCAAAGCCTTGCCCGTGGAGGCGAAACACCTGATCGGTATGCTCAGGGATGTCCTTAGGAAGCGGGACTTCGTAGACGTGGGCGAAACGCTGGGCGGCGCTTGGGTGGCCGAGTACCCCCTGGAGGCCTTCCAGGCGCCCGATGACCGCATCATCCCGGCCTTCACGCCCCTCAGCCGGTTCCCGGCTGTGGAGAGGGATCTCTCCCTGGTGGTGGACCGCGACGTCCCCTGGCAGGCCATGGCGGAGGCTGTCCAGACGGCCCTGAAGGGGACAGCCCTCGTGGACCTCACCTGCGCCGACCTCTACCAGGGCAAGGGCCTGGAGCCCGGCACCAAGGCCTGGCTCCTCCGCCTGACTTTCC
>DAIDKC010000144.1 GCA_027451045.1 Holophagaceae bacterium
CGCCATCCTGCATGTGAATGCCGCCTTCTGCCGGGTGACGGGATACACCCGGGAGGAGGCCCTGCTCCAGAACCCGCGCATCCTCAAATCCGGATGCCACGACGCGGCCTTCTACAAGGCCATGTGGGACACCCTCCTCGCAGGCCAGCCCTGGATGGGCGAACTGGTGAACCGCAAAAAGGACGGGACACTCTACACCGAGCGCGCCGTGATCTCATCCGTCCACGACGAGGACGGGAGCCTGGTGGGGTATGTGGCGGTCAAGGACGACATCACGGAACGGAAGATCCAGGAGCGCCAGCTGGCGCGGCTGAACCGCCTCTATGCCGCCATGGGCCAGATGAACCAGGCCGTGGCCCGGACGGCGGACGCGCAGGAACTCATGGACAGCGTCTGCCGCATCATGGTCGAGGTGGGCGGCTTCGCCCTCGCCTGGATCGGCTGGGACGATCCCGGCACCCACGAAGTGACGGTGGCCGCCCAGAGCGAGGACCCCCATGGGTACCTGCAGGACTTCCGGGTCCGCAGTGACGACACCCCCGAGGGCCGGGGTCCCGCCGGCACCTGCATCCGCGAAGGCCGCCCGGTCCTGGCGGACGACCTCCGGGATCCGGCCCTCATGGCCCCCTGGCGGGAGCGCGCCCTCCAGGCCGGATTCGCCTCCACGGCGACCTTCCCCATCCGCCGGGGGACCAGGGTGGCCGGGATCCTTTCGGTCTACGGTACGGAGCCGGGCTTCTTCGGCCTGGAGGAGACCGCCCTGCTGGAGGGGGTCGCGGAGGACCTCGCCTTCGCCCTGGAGACCATGGCCGTCGAGGAGGAGCGGGCGCGGCTGATGCACATGCTGGACGCCAGCCTGAGCGAGATCTACACCGTGCATGGGGGCACCCTGGAGATCACCTACGCGAACCAGGGCGCCCTGCAGGCCCTGGGACGCCCGCGCCGGGAGGTCCTGGGCCGGAAGTTCTGGGACCTGGATGCCCTCCTCCCCGAGGCGTCCATCCGGGAGCGCCTGGCCTCCCTGCTGCGGGAGGGCCCGGACGAACTGGCGCTGGAAACCCGGCACCTCCGGGCGGACGGCAGCAGCTACCCCGTGGAGATGCACATCCAGGCCTTCGCCCACCACGACCACACGGACTTCCTCGTCGTGGCCACGGACATCAGCGAGCGGAAGCAGGCGGAGGTCCAGCTCCAGCGCATGAACGAGGAGCTCGAGGCCCGCGTCGGGGACCGCACGGCCCAGCTGGAGGCCGCCAACCGGGAGCTGGAAGCCTTCAGCTACTCGGTGTCCCACGACCTGCGGGCTCCCCTGCGGGGCATGGACGGGTTCGCCCGGGCCCTGGAGGAGGACTATGCCGCCCGGCTGGACGAGGAGGGGCGCCGCTACCTGGGGCGGATCCGCGCTGCCGCCCAGCGCATGGGACAGCTCATTGACGATCTGCTCAAGCTCAGCCGGGTGAGCCGGGGTGAGCTCGAGCGCCTCCCCCTGGACCTGGGCGTCCAGGCCCGGGCCATCCTCGCCGCCCTGGCGGAGTCGGAGCCGGATCGCAGGGTCCACGTGGATCTGGCACCGGACCTCCAGGCGGAGGGCGATCCCCGCCTGGTGGGCATCGTCCTGGAGAACCTGCTGGGCAACGCCTGGAAGTACACCCGGAACCGGACGGAGGCCCACATCGCCCTGGGCGCCCTCCCGGGTGGCGCGGACCAGCCCGGTTCCAGGGTGTTCTTCGTGCGCGACGACGGCGCCGGTTTCGACATGGCCTATGCCGAGAAGCTCTTCCAGCCCTTCCAGCGCCTGCACTCGGCCAAGGAGTTCGAGGGCAGCGGCATCGGCCTGGCCATCGTCCAGCGCATCATCCACCGGCATGGCGGACGCATCTGGGCCGACGCCGCTCCGGGGGAGGGCGCTACCATCTATTTCACGCTGGAAGGAGGTTCTGCGTGAAGGCGACGACGCTCATGCTGGTCGAGGACAACCCCGATGACGTGGAGCTGACGCTGCGCGTGCTGAAGCGCCACCATCCCGGCGTGCAGGTACGGGTGGCCCAGGACGGGGTGGAGGCCGTGGACCAGCTCCATGGCCCTGCAGCCACCCATACGCCCCTCCCTGCCTTGGTGCTCATGGACCTCAACATGCCCCGCATGGGGGGCCTGGAGGCCCTGCGCCGCATC
>DAIDKC010000145.1 GCA_027451045.1 Holophagaceae bacterium
GAACGAGGGGGGACCGCCTGCTCGCCTTCGGCTCGCGAGGTCCCCCCTCGTGCGCCCTCACGCGGTGCCCCGGCTAAGCCGGGACCCCGCGTCTGAAGTGACCGTCTGGCAGGTCTACCTGCTCCGCTGCGGCGACGGCACGCTCTACTGCGGCATCGCCCTGGATGTGGCCGCCCGGCTGGCCCAGCATGCGGCGGGGAAGGGGGCGAAGTACACCCGGGGCCGGGGCCCGCTGGAACTCGTCTATACCGAAGCCTGCGCCACGAAGGCGGAGGCGCTCCGGCGGGAGCGGGCCATCAAGCGGATGTCCCGCGAGGCGAAGCTCAGACTGTGCGCCCGTGGGCCATCTCGCGGAGCAGACCGGCCACGGCGGCCGTTGGATCCGGCGCCTTGAAGACGGCGTTGCCGGCCACGAGGCAATCGGCCCCGGCGCGCACGAGGTCCGCGGCATTCTTCAGGCTGACCCCGCCGTCCACCTCGATGAGGAAGGGCACGCCCCGTTCCGCGCGCAGGGCATCCAGCCGCTTCACCTTGTCCAGCACCCGCGGGATGAAACTCTGGCCACCGAAGCCGGGATTCACGCTCATGAGCAGCACGAAATCGAAATCGCCGACGAGATCCACCAGCGTCTCCACCGGGGTGCCGGGATTCAGCACCACCCCGGCCTTCCCGCCCGCCTGGCGGATGGCGGCCAGGGTGCGGTGCAGGTGGGGATCGGCCTCCTGGTGGACGCTCACCCAGTCCGCACCCGCCTTCACGAACTCCGCGGCGTAGCGCAGGGGCTCCACGATCATCAGGTGGCAGTCCAGGGGCAGGGTTGTGGCCTTGCGCAGGCCCTCCACCACCGGCAGACAGAGGGTGATGTTGGGCACGAAGCGGCCATCCATGACATCCACATGCACCACCTGGGCGCCCGCCGCCGCGATCATCCGCAGATCCTCCCCCAGCCGCGCGAAGTCGGCGGAGAGGAGCGAAGGCGCAAGGAGGGGCGAATCGGGACGGAGGCTCATGAAGCCAGTATCCCAGAGGAACGCCTCCGGACCTCATACCATGTCGCAATCAATGATTAAGTTATCGACAGCCGAGTCCGGGTTCATCGCGCATTGCCGGGGAAGGCCGAGTGGATTTTGAGAGCGAAGTAGTCGTCATCTCGGAAGCCGTAGGCCAGCCGCGTCACGCCCGTCCTGTCCCGCGGCGGCAGCGTCCGCAGCATCCATGCCTTGTCGATGGCCTTCACGGTGTCCCAGTCCAGGCCCCACCGCTCCGCCACATGCTTGATGGGCAGCACCCGGCAGAGCCTCGCCACATCCCCGCCATCTGCTGTGTCACCCGGGACCGCGGCTCCAGCCAGTCCAGATCCTCCAGCCGAGGACCGCACCTCGGGCAGGCCACCCTGAACCGACACAGGAACAGCCGCACGGGCACCCCGAGGATGGGCAGGTCGCGGATCTCCCGTTCCTCCGCATCGTGATACCGGGGCCTGAGCTTTCCACAACCCGAACAGCAATAGCGCGAAGCCTTCCGGTCCCGCGAGATCCAGACCTCCCGCGAACCCGCCTCGCCCGCCTCCCACACCTCCACCGTCCTAGGAGCCTGTCCAAGTAAACCCAAGCCCTCGTTGTACGTTTATTTGGAATGGCGAAACGATTCAGAGAGTGGAACCCAAAGCAGGTGTGGCTGCTGCCCCCGTCGGTAGATGAATTCATCCCTGAAGGGCATGTGGCGCACTTCGTCCGTGACCTGGTGGCTGACGAGCTGGATTTGTCGGCGATCCTGGATACCTACACGGAAGAACGGGGCTACCCCCCATTCCATCCGGCGATGATGGTGGGGTTGCTGCTTTACGCATACACGCAGGGCATCTATTCCTCGCGCCGGATCGCCAAGGGCTGCATCGAGCGCATGGATTTCGGGGCGGTGACGGGTTTCCAGAAGCCGGACTTCCGGACCATCAACCTGTTCCGCAAGCGGCATCTGGCAGCGCTCGGCGGGCTGTTCGTGCAGGTGTTGAAGCTGTGCCGGAAATCTGGATTGGCATCGCTGGGCCATGTGGCGCTCGATGGCACCAAGGTCAAGGCCAACGCCAGCAAGCACAAGGCGATGAGCTACGACCGGATGGAGAAGGCGGAAGGCGAATACGCGGAGCTGGCGAAGGGCTGGTTGGACCAAGCGGAGGTCACGGATCTCGCGGAGGACGTGCGGTTCCGGGACAAGCAGGGTGACGAGTTGCCAACGTGGGCGGCGAACAAGGTCGAGCGGATGAAGCGAATCCGGGAGGCGAAGGCAGCGCTGGAGAAGGAGGCCGCCGAGAAGGCGGAAGCGGAGCGGGAAGCCAAGGGCAATGACGACGACGATCCGCCGGAGCCGCCGAAGGTGGATCCGAAAGCCCAGCGGAACTTCACGGACCCTGAGAGTCGGATCATGCCCACGAAGGAGGGCTTCCAGCAGTGCTACAACGCCCAGGCTGCGGTGGACACGGACGCCCAGGTGATCGTGGCCTGCGAGGTGGTGGCGACGAGCGCGGACATGGCGCAGTTGCTGCCGATGGTCGACCAGGTGAAGCGCAACACGGGCCGGAAGCCTCGCCAGTGCTCCGCAGACGCCGGTTTCTGCTCAGAAGAGAACTTGAAGGGGCTGGAGGAGCGTAGGATCCGTGGTTACATCGCCACCGGGCGCCAGAAGCACGGGACGAAGTCGGCGACGAATGCTGCAAGGGGCAAAGCCGGGAGCCTGATCGCGTCCATGCGGGAGCGATTGAAACAGGGTGGCTGGCAAAGTCCCTATCGCCTCCGGAAGCAGACCGTGGAGCCAGTGTTCGGCCAGATCAAACAAGCCAGAGGGTTCCGCCAATTCCTGCTCCGCAGTCTCGGCAAGGTCCAGGAGGAATGGCGGATGGTCTGCACCGCCCACAACCTCCTCAAGCTCGCCAAGGCTCGCGGGTAACCCCGAAAGCCCTCTCGCCATCCCGAAGGCCCCGACCAACCCGTTCCGGATACGAACCGAAGGGGCCTGATTCGGACCCCTCAATGTCTGCTCCGCTGATCATTACTTGGACGGGCACCTAGCTCTGGGATATCCCAATCCGGGAGGTCTTCAATCCGCCAAAGAACTTCAGAATCCAACACTGGCGTAGGCGAGGAGGGAGGTTTGAAGCCTAGACCGAAGTCCTGAAATCGATGGGCGTTCACGAGAATGTATCTGGACCTTAGATCCGCCTCTTCCGCTTGGATGGCCATCCGCCGGAACTTCTCATTCGGAAATGTAGTCTCCACGAAGTTCTGCTCAGCCTGAGTTCGGATTGCTGGACCGAGCCAGTGGTCCACGAAATACTTCGCCGCCCAGAAATGGGGGACGGCTCGGAACTCGCGCCATGCTTCTTTGATTGATTCATGGTCGGGTGGGGTAATGAACCATTCCTCACCTCTTCGAGCAAGGAATGATCGAACCTTTCTTAGGGAAACACCTCCCTCCAGTTGGTCGGCATGGTGTTCCTGAAATTGGATAAGCAAAAACAAGGTGGCTCCGGCCCATGTGGCGCGGGCGCTGAGCCGCAAGGCTTCTTGCTTGACCTCGCTCTCAGGCCTCAGGTTTCGCAGGCCGGACCATCCTCCGTAGCGTGTATGAAGAGAGCACAGCATCTCCTGGACAAGTGGATGCTCTCGAAATTCCGGGAACTCCTCCTCCAGGATCGCCTGCATGTCGCGGCATCCTGAGCGCACATAGGTGTCCCTCGCTTTTTCATCGTGGGGCCAGAGCATCACAGCACTCATCTGCCCGAGCAGTTCATTGTGGAAGCGATGGGGGAGGGGAGCCGGTAAGGGAAGGATCGATTCGAAGAGTGGCCGGACCTTGAAGACAGGCATGCATGGACTCCCGCGAGTAGAGCGATCCGGTTCATCGAGGGTGAATCGAATGATGGATGGCACCGATGGCTGGTTCCATCTAATCAGCTTCGTGCGGGGGATGATCGTCCACCCAAATCCAGCAATCTCCTGGGAGATGTGTGGGGGAGTTTTTGACGTCATTTTGACGCGAGGCCCAAATTCGATTTCGTGGCGTCGATTAAAAACAAGAAGGACCTAGATTTCTCTAGGTCCTTTTGGTTGGCGCGGGCGGTCTCGAACCGCCGACCCCTACCGTGTCAAGGTAGTGCTCTACCCCTGAGCTACGCGCCAGCGCGGCGATCCATTCTAGCGGATCGGAGGCGGATGTCGAGGCTCACTCGACGGTGACGCTCTTGGCGAGGTTGCGCGGCTGGTCCACGTCGCAGCCGCGGAGGACCGCGATGTGGTAGGCCAGGAGCTGGAGCGGGACGGCGTAGAGGATGGGTGCGAGCCAGGGATGCACCTCGGGAATCTCCAGCACGTCCTCGGCGATGGCCTCGAGGCCCCGGTCGCCCTCGGTGACCAGGGCGAGGATGCGGCCATCGCGGGCGGCGGCTTCCTGGAGGTTGCTCAGGGTCTTCTCCCGGTGGGCGTCCCGGGGCATGAGGGCCAGGACGGGCAGGTTCCGGTCAATCAGGGCGATGGGCCCGTGTTTCATCTCGCCCGCCGGGTAGCCCTCCGCATGGATGTACGAGATCTCCTTGAGCTTCAGCGCTCCCTCGAGGGCGATGGGGTAGCAGGGGCCGCGGCCCAGGTAGAGGAAGTCGTCCGCATCCTTCCAGCGCTGCGCCCACTGGAGGATCCTCGGCTCCAGGGCGCCCATGCGCTCCAGGTGGGCGGGCAGTTCCCGCAGACCCTGGAGGAGGCCGGCCCTCAGGGCCGGATCCGTCGTGCCCTTCACCTCGCCCAGCTTGAGAGCCAGGAGGGTCAGCACGGTGAGCTGGGTGGTGAAGGCCTTGGTGGAGGCCACGCCGATCTCGGGGCCGGCGTGGGTGAGCAGGGTGCCTTCAGCCAGGCGGGTGGCCGTGGACCCCATGACGTTGCAGACGGCCAGGGTCCTGGCGCCGCGGGCGGCGGCCTCCTTCATGGCCGCCAGCGTGTCCGCCGTCTCCCCGCTCTGGGTGATGCCGATGATGAGGGTGCCGGGCTGGATGACGGGCTCGCGGTAGCGGTACTCGCTGGCGTAATCCACTTCCACGGCGACGCGGCTCAGCTGTTCGATGAGGAACTTGCCCACGAGCCCCGCGTGCCAGCTGGTGCCGCAGGCCACGATGTGGATGCGGCTCAGCTCCCGCAGCTCGAAGTCGCTGAAGGGCAGGTCGAGGGGGAGGGGTTCCGTCCCCAGGGGCAGGCGGTTCAGCAGGGTGTTGGAAATGGCCTGGGGCTGTTCGAATATCTCCTTCTGCATGAAGTGCTTGTAGCCGCCCTTCTCGGCGGCTACGGGGTCGTAGGGGATGGTGTGGACCGGCCGCTGGACCGGGTTTCCCGCGAGATCCGTGAGCCGCGCCCCGTCGCGGGTCAGTTCCGCCAGGTCGCCGTCCTCCAGGAAGATCACCCTCCGGGTGTGGGGCAGCAGCGGCACCACATCGGAGGCCAGGAACGTCTCGCCCTCGCCCAGGCCGATGACGAGGGGAGGGCCGCTGCGGGCGACGAGGATGCGGCCGGGATCCTCGGCGTGGAGGCAGGCCAGGGCGTAGATGCCCCGCATGCGGCCCACGGCCTCCCGGAAGGCCGTGGGGAAGTCCCGGCCCGCCTGGATGAGCTGGGCGACCATGACAGGGAAGCATTCCGTGTCCGTCTCCGACTGGAAGGCGGCGCCCTCCGCGGCGAGTTCAGCGCGGAGGTCGAGGAAGTTCTCGAAGATGCCGTTGTGGACCGCCACCACCTTGCCGTTCCCGCTGCGGTGGGGATGGGCGTTCTCCTCCGTGGGCCGGCCATGGGTGGCCCAGCGGGTATGGCCGATGCCCACGGGGGCGGGATCGGAGAGATCCACCTTGCCCGCCAGGTTGGCCAGCTTGCCGGAGGCCCGGAGCACCCGGAGGCCGCTCCCGTCCCCGGCGAGGGCGAGGCCCGCGCTGTCGTAGCCCCGGTATTCCAGGGCCCGGAGGGCGTCCACGAGGATGGATGCTGCGCCACGCCGGCCGATGTACCCCACGATGCCGCACATGCCGAAACCTCCCGTGTTGGTTGTTCCACCGTAGCGGGACTGTGCGCGGGGGCCAATGGGGCCGGAGCGCTACGCTCCGTGGCCCAGGGGCCACAGCCGGGGCGGGCGGGTGGCGGAACCGCCGACGGTCACCCGTTCAGGAGATGGTGGGCCTGGTGTCCCTGGGCCCGCAGCATGACCACCTTGACGGCATCGTTGATCACGAAGCTGAACAGGGCCGAGAGCCCCAGGACCGTCAGGGGGGCGTAGAGCGGCAGGGCGTGAACCCCCGGGATGCCCCGCACCACCAGGAAGGTCACCACCAGCAGATCGGCGAGGGAGGTGAAGAACAGCGGACGGCTGGGGGCCGAGGCCCAGAAGTGCCCGCGCTCCCGCACCACGAAGACCGTGAGCAGGCCGAAGTAGAACAGGATGCAGAAGGCATAGGTCCGAAGGGCCTCGCCGACCAGGTGGAAGGGCTTCATGCCGACGTAGAGGATGCCGAGGGATTCCAGGACCACCAGGATCCCGATGACCACGGAGGTCCGGACCAGGGCGCTGATGTCCCATGTGTCGGGTACGGGTGACCACCGGGCGTTGTCGGTGGAGATGGAGAGGGTCACGAAGTCAATGACGAACAGGAGGAGCACCACATCGAAGGCCGAGACCACGAAGCGCCCGGTGAGGAGGAAGGCCACCACCACGAAGACGACGATCTGGAAGGTCTTGACCACCTTGTTGAAGATCCAGGTCTGGATCCGCTGGTAGATCATCCGGCCCACCTTGACCAGGTCAATGATGTTGGAGAGCCCCTCGCCCGTCAGCACCGCGCTGGCGGCGCCCTTGGCCACGTCCGTGGCGCTGCTGACAGCGATGCCGACCTCGGCCTGCTTCAGGGAGGGCGCATCGTTGAGGCCGTCCCCGGTCATGCCCACCACATGGCCCCGCTGCTGGAGGCTCTGGACGATCCGGAACTTGTCCTCGGGGTAGATCTCCGCGAAGCCGTCGCTGGCCTCCGCGATGGCGCCCGCCTTGGCCGGGTCCTCCGCCAGGGTGCGCTCGAAGTCCCCCGAGGCGGTGATCGCGTCGGACAGCCCGACCTGCCGGGCCGTCTCCCGGGCGATGGGCAGCGCGTCCCCCGTGAGCATCTTCACCGCGATCCCGAGCCGGTTGAGCTCGCCGATGAGGCGCCCGGCATCGGGCCTGGGCTTGTCGTAGAGGGCTGCCAGCCCGACGATCCGGAAACCGCGCTCGTCCTCGACGGCCACCGCCAGGGTGCGGTAGCCCTTCTCGGCATAGTCGTGGGCCCGCTCGTTCAGGGCCGCGGGATCCACGCCCGCCAGCGCGGCCAGGGCGTTGACGGCGCCCTTGGCGATGCGCATCCGCGCGCCGCCCTTCGCCACCACGGCCTCGGTGCGGCGCGTGCTGGGGTCGAAGGGGATGAAGCGCTCCTGGGCGTACTGGTCCACCGGCAGGTTACGGTCCGCAGCCGCAGACAGGAAGGCCAGGTCAATGGGATCGTGGTTGGCCTCCTGGGAGGCCAGCGCCCCGTAGAGCAGGACGGCATCCTCGTCGAATCCGTTCCAGGGGATCACGCCGGCCACCGACAGCTTGTTCAGCGTGATGGTGCCGGTCTTGTCGGTGCAGAGGGTGTCCATGGTGGCAGCGTCCTCCGCGGCGCTGAGGCGGGTGACCAGGACGCCCCGCTTGACCAGCTCCAGCGAGCCGATGGCCATGCTGATGGTGAACATCGCGGGCAGCGCCACCGGAATGGAGGAGGCCAGCAGCACCAGGGTCAGGGAGAGCACCTCCAGCAGGTTGATGCCCGTGAAGGCGGCCACGGCGAAGGCCAGGCCCAGGGTCCCGCCGACGATGACCAGCAGCCACCGCACCACCTGCGAGATGACGACCTCCATGTGGAGCTTGGGCTTGGCCACCTGGACCAGCTCGGTGGTCTTCCCGAAGAAGGTCCGGGTGCCCGTGAGGACGACCACGGCCGTGGACTCGCCCGACTGCACCACCGATCCTGCGAAGAGCAGGTCGGACGCCTGCTTCTCCACGGCCAGGGACTCCCCGGTGAGGGCCGCCTGGTCCACCTGGAGGTGGCCGTCCAGGAGCTTGAGGTCCGCCGGGACGAAATCGCCGGCCCGGACCCGGACCACATCGCCCGGCACCAGCTCCCGGGCGGGGAGCATCAGCCAGCGGCCTTCGCGCAGGGCCCGCGCGTTCACCCGGAGCTTCTGCTTCAGGGTGTCCACGGCCTTGGAGGCGCGCTCCTCCTGGAGGAAGCCCAGGATGGCGTTCAGGATGAGGAGCGCGAGGATGATGTAGAGGTCGAGGTACTTCTTGAGGATCGCGGACAGGATGATGACCGCCTCGAGCATCCAGGCGGTCAATCCCCAGAACTTCTTCAGGAAGCCGAGCAGGCGGTTGGGCTTCTCCTCGGGAACCTCGTTGAAGCCGAAGGTCCGGATCCGCTCGTCCACCTGGGCGGCCGTTAGGCCGCTGGCCGGATCGGTGCCCAGCTGCCGCAGGACCTCCGGGATGGCCAGGGCCTGGTAGTCCACTTTCTGCTCGGTGCCTTCCGGCATGGGGTCTCCTTGGGTGGGGCAAGCGCCGGGGGGGCCTGGTGGGCCGCGGCCCGGAAGGGGCCTTCAGGGTTCCTCGCGCTCGAAGGCCCCTTCCACATCCAGCGTGGCGGTCTGGCCAACGGGGGATCCGGTCCGGAAGAGGCAAAGCGACATGATCTCAGCTTACCGGGCGCCGGTCGGGGCTGTCCATCGGGCCCAGGGGAGCCCGGATCGGGAGCCCCGCAGGGGCCGGGGACGGGCGGTTCCCCCGGCCGCGGAGACAGGCTCCAGGGCCTGGCTCAGCCCAGGCTGCGGATGCGGTTGGCGCGGCTCTCGATCTCGGTGATGCGGAAGGCGAAGTTGCCGTCCACCACCACCACCTCGCCCCGGGCGATGAGCTTCCCGTTCACCAGGAGCTCCACCGGGGCGTCGGCGCTGCGGTTCAGCTCCAGGATGGAGCCCGGGGTCAGCTTGAGCAGCTCGCCCATCTG
>DAIDKC010000146.1 GCA_027451045.1 Holophagaceae bacterium
GGGGATCTATTCGGGCAGACCGATACTGCGCTCGAGGTCGCACTCCGGCAGCCGATGCCGCCGAGGTAGCCTTCCCTCAGGCGATCGGCATCGTGATCCGCATGGTGGTGCCGTGGCCGAGGCCTTCGCTGTGGAGGCCAATGGTGCCGCCCATCATCTCCATGAGGTGCTTGCAGATCACGAGGCCGAGGCCGGTGCCGCCGTATTCCCGGGCGTGCCCGCCCTCCGCCTGGGCGAATTTCTGGAAGAGGCGCGCCTGGGCTTCGAGGCTCACACCGATGCCGGTGTCCACCACGCTGAGGGCCATGTGTCCGGGCCGCCGCTCGACCTGCACACTGACGCTGCCCTCCTTGGTGAACTTGAGGGCGTTGGAGAGCAGGTTCAGGAGCACCTGCTTGAGACGGCTGGGGTCCACCATCACCTCGGGCAGTTCCTCCAGGTCGGGCCAGACCAGGTGGACGCCGGGCCTGCGGGGATAGGCCTCCGCGATGGGCTTCACCTCCTCCAGGAGGATGGCGAGGCTCGAGGGCTCGGGGTGGACCTCCAGGCGGCCGGATTCGATCTTGGCCAGGTCCAGGATGTCGTTCAGGAGCCCGAGGAGGTGCTGGCCGGACAGGTAGCTGTCCTGGAGCATGGAGTGCATCTCCTCCGCATCCTCGTAGAGGCCGTCCAGCACCAGGCGGGTGAAGCCCAGGATGCCGGTGAGGGGGGTCCGCAGTTCGTGGCTGGTGAGGGCCAGGAACTCGCTCTTGAGCTGGTCGGCCTCCCGGAGCGCCACGTTCACCCGCTCCAGCTCCAGGGCCTGGCGCTGCAGGGCGTCCCGCTGCTCGGAGAGGTCGCGGAACAGCCAGGCGTTGTAGAGCGACACGGCGGTCTGGCGCTGGAGGATGCTGATGCTGTCCTGGTCCTCGTCCTCCAGCCTGCGGTCCCGGGGCATGGCGAGGATGGCGAAGCCCAGCAGGAGGAGTTGGTGCTCGAAGGGCACGAAGTAGAGGGCCGCCTCCTCCGGGCCCCGGAGGGCCTCGAGGAGCTCGGGGCCGCAGGATGCGTCCAGGAACTGGCTCTGGAAGAGCACCAGCGGCACGTCGGGGAAGGGGTTCGGAGCGGGCAGGCGGAGGGAGGACCAGGCCGGACGGGGCAGTCCCGCCCCCTCCCGGGGCACGTAGCTGGCGCCCCCGTCCTCCAGGATCCAGACAGCCCCCCGGGGGCACTGGAACTCCTGGACCAGCACGTCCAGCACCACGCTGACCACCTGCCCGCCCTTGGACGTGGCCGCGAGGATCTCCGAGACGTGCTGGAGCACCTGCATGTGATGGGAGCGGCGGTTCAGCTTGGAGCGGAGGTCGCGGACCTCGAGCATGGACTGCGTGAGCTGGCGCTGCGTCTGCATGAGCTCCGCCAGCAGCTCCGCACCCTGGGGCCTCGCCACCTGCGGGCCCGTCCCGATCTGCTTGGGGCCGGAGCTGGCCTTGCCCGGAAGAGGCTTGGGGCCGGAACTCCCCTTGCCCGGAAGGGGCTGGGGGCCGGTGGGCGGATTCGGGGAGGCCATGGCTCCAGGATGGCGGGAGGCCTCCGGGCTGCCAAGGGGGCGCTCCGGGGCCCGAATGGGCGCAAGATGGTGCCATGCCGGTGCACCAGCGGACCATCGCCATCCAGCGGGGGATCTTCCTCGCCGTGGCGCTGGTGGTCTGCCTCCTGGTGGGGTGGTGGATCGTCATGCAGATCCGGGAATCCCGCCAGCTCGAGGAGGCGCGGATCGAGAACCTGAAGGCGGGCAGGGCCCTGGCCTGGCAGATGGACAGCCTGCGCCTCCTGGCCTTCGCCTACCAGCCGGACCCGGCCTCCCGGGCCGGCACCATCGAAGGGAAGCTGCCCAAGCTGCCCAGCCTCCAGGAGCGCACCTGGGTCATCGAGACCCTCTACCCCCAGGTGGCGGTGGTGCCTGCCCCCCTGGCCGCGGATGATCCGCCGCTGCTGGACAAGGCCGCCTACCTGACCCTGCGCCCCGAGCCGCTCCGCGCCATCGAGCACGCCCGCCGGGCCTACATCGTCCGCTCGGCTTCGGAAGGCGCCTTCCTGGCCATGGTGGTGCTCATCGGGTTCGGCCTGATCTACCAGCAGCTCGCGGAGGAGGTGGACCTCCAGCTGCGCCAGCACAACTTCATCGCGGCCGTCACCCACGAGCTGAAGACCCCCATCGCCTCGCTCCAGGTGTGGACGGAGACCCTCTTCTCCCGTTCCCTGAGCGAGGCCCAGCGCGCCCGGATCCAGGACCTGATGGCCCAGGACCTGGATCGCCTCAAGGACCTGGTGGGCAACATCCTGGACGCGGCGCGGGCGGATGCCGGGAGCCTGGAACTCCGGACCGGGAGCCTGGAACTCGGCCCCTGGCTGCGGGGGCTCTGCGAGAGCCTTGACCAGCGCCTGGGCGCGGGCGCCCTCGGCCTGAAGCTGGCCCTGGCCCCCGGCATCTGGGCCGAGGTGGCTCCCAAGGCCCTGGGCACGGCGGTGGAGAACCTCCTGTCCAACGCCTTCAAGTACGCCACACCCCCGCGGGTCACCGCGGTCACCCTGGACGGGGACGGGTCCCAGGCGGTGCTGGTGGTGGAGGACCAGGGCCAGGGGATCAGCCCCAAGGACCTCCCCCGGCTCTTCCAGCGCTTCTACCGCGCCGGGGACGAGATGACCCGGGGGGTGCCGGGGACCGGCCTCGGCCTCTTCCTCACCCGGGAGATCATCCTGCGCCACGGGGGCACGATCCAGGCCGCCAGCCGGGGGGTGGGCCTGGGGTCCACCTTCACCATCCGGCTCCCCCGGGTGGCCCCGCCCGCCGAGGCGACCCCCTCGGCCGGTTAGGATCTTCCAGTCACCGGAGCCGACGTGCCGCCGCCCTCTACCCAGCCTTCCGAAGCGGACCTGGTCCGGCAGGCCCGCCTCGGCGACCCGGAGGCCTTCGAGGCACTGGTCCGGCCCCACCTCGGCCTGTTCCAGCGCGCCATCCAGCGGATCCTGGGCCAGGATGCGGAGGGCGAGGACGCCCTCCAGGACGCCCTGGTCACCCTGTTCCGGGAGCTGCCCCGGTTCCAGGAGGCCAGCCGCTTCAGCACCTGGGCCTACCGCGTCTGCGTGAACCAGGCCCTCATGGCCCGCCGGAAGCGCCTGCGCCGTCGGGAGGATTCGGTGGACGACCTGATGCCACGTTTCGCCGAGGACGGGCATCACATGGAGGTGGACGGCTCATTCCTCTTGAGCGGTCCGGCGGAGGCCCTGGTGGGAGCGGAGCGGGCGGAACTGGCGGCAAAGGTCCGGGAGGGCCTGGACCTGCTCTCGGACGACCAGCGGGCAGTGTTCGTGCTGCGCGACCTGGAGGGCTGGGAGACCGACGAGATCGGAGCGCACCTGGGCATCCCCCGCGAACTGGTGCGCCAGCGGCTGCATCGGGCCCGCCTGGCCCTCCGGGGCCTCCTCGCACCCTTCGCACCGCACCCCGGGAGGCGGCCATGATCGGCGTGCTCACCTGCGAACAGGTCACCGCCCGCTTGACCGATCTGGAGGAGGGCGCGCTGGGCCCCTGGACCTGGAGCGCTGTCCGGCTGCACCTGGGCCTGTGCCCTGCCTGCCGGGACTTTCTCACCTCCCTGCGGCGGGCCCGGAGGCTCGCTGCCGATCTGCTCGCGGGGGCGGACGGCGGGGCCCCTGCGCCGGACCGGGCCCTGGCGGGCGCCCTGGCCGCCATCCGCGCCGGCATCCCGGCCGGTCCGGACCACCATCCCCGGCCCGAGGCCTGGTCCGCCCTGGAGGCCGGGAGGACCGACGGGGCGTCCCTGATGCTCCGCCTCCACCTGGGACTGTGCCCGGCCTGCCGGGCCCGGCGGGGCAGCGAGGCCGCGCTGGAGTTGGACCCGGAGGCCCTGCCGGCCAGCCTGGGTCCCCTCCTGCCCGGCGGCGCCTCCCTGCGCTGGCGATCCCTGGGATTCGGCGCCGGACGGATCGCCCCCCTGGCCCTGGAAGGGCCGGCCGGGGCCAGTTTCCACCTGGTCCACATGCCCGGGAGGGCCGCTGCGCCCTTCCATCGCCACCTGGGCGCGGAGACCACCCTGGTGCTCGACGGCTTCCTCCAGGACGGTCCCGACCTCCTGCGGACGGGGGACTGGCTGGTGCAGGCGCCCGGCACCAGCCACGCGCCCCGGGTGGACGCGGGCCCGGCCTGCTGGGCGCTGGTCCAGCTGGACGGACCCCTCCGCTTCCAGGGCTGGCGCCGTTTCTTCGCCTGAGCCGATCCGGCGGGGCGCTGGCCGTTTCAGCAGATCCGGGGCAGCTGCTCCCCGCTGAGGAGGTCCAGGAGCCGGGAGGTCCCGAGAGGCGTCTTCAGGGTCACGCGCCCCGCAGGGCCTTCCAGGACCCGGCCGATGACGGCGGCCCCGGCCCCTTCGGGGTGGGCCCTCAGCGCCGCGAGCGCCCGGTCGGCCTGGGCCTCGGGCAGGAAGGCCACCATCCGGCCCTCGCAGGCCACGTAGAGCGGATCCAGCCCCAGGATCTCGCAGGCCGCCGCTACGCCTTCGTCCACGGGCACGGCCTCCTCCCGGGCCTCGACGGCCACGCTGGCGGCTGCGGCGATCTCGTTGAGCACCGAGGCCAGGCCGCCCCGGGTGGGGTCCCTCAGACAATGGATGTCCAATCCTTCCGCCAGCAGGGCCGCCACGAGATGGTGGACCGGGGCGCAATCACTGGTGATGGGCGTCTGGAAGGTCAGTCCCTCCCGGACGGACATCACCGCGATGCCGTGGCGGCCGAGGTCGCCCGTGACGAGCACGGCATCCCCGGGCCGGACGCGGCGGGGATGGATGTCCACCCCCGCGGGCACCAGGCCCACGCCGGTGGTGGTGATGAAGATCCCGTCGCCCTTGCCCCGGTCCACCACCTTGGTGTCGCCGGTGACCACCCGCACCCCGCAGCGGTCGGCGGCGGCCTTGAGCGAGTGCACGAGGCCGGACAATTCCTCGAAGGGCAGGCCCTCCTCCAGGATGAAGGCGGCGGAGAGGGCCAGTGGCCGGGCACCCGCCATGGCCAGGTCGTTCACGGTGCCGTAGACCGCCAGCTCCCCGAGGTCGCCACCGGGGAAGCGCCGGGGGTGCACCACGAACCCGTCCGTGGTGAAGGCGAGCCTCGTGCCCTGGACTTCCAGAACGGCGCTGTCGTGCAGCCCTTCGGGGTCGGTGCCCAGGGCCGGCAGGAACACGCCCTCGATGAGCTCCTTCATGAGCCGCCCGCCGCCGCCGTGGGCGAGCTGGACCGTGTCGTGCCGGAGGGGCCTCGGGCAGCTCAGGGCGAAGGGATCCGGGCTCATGGCGCCTCCACGGGCTCGAAGCGGCGGTAGCGGTAGTAGGCCGCGCAGGCCCCTTCGGAGGACACCATCGTGGCGCCCAGGGGATGGTCGGGGGTGCAGGCCTTCCCGAAGGCCGGGCAGGCCATGGGCTTCAGCAGCCCCTGGAGCACGAGGCCGCTCCGGCAGTCGGGGGACTCGGCGCCGCCGACGTCCGACACCGCGTAGCGCCGGGCGGCGTCGAAGCGGGCGTATTCGGGCCTCAGGCCGAAGCCGCTCTCCGGGATGCCGCCGATGCCGCGCCAGGTGCGGTCCACCACCTGGAACACCTCCTGGATGAGGGCCTGGGCAGGGCGGTTGCCCCCGGCCTGCACCAGCCGGGCGTACTGGTTCTCCACCTCGGCGCGGCCCTCCTCCAGCTGGCTCACGGCCATGAGGATGCCCTGGAGCAGGTCCACCGGCTCGAAGGCCGTCACGACGATGGGCACGTGGTGCTTTGCCGCCAGGGGAAGGTACTCCTCCGTGCCCATGATGGTGCAGACGTGGCCGGCGGCGAGGAAGGCATCCACCCGCCGCTGCGGCGAGGCGAGGATGGCCTCCAGGGCGGGCGGCACCCTCACGTGGGAGACGAGGATGGAGAAGTTCTCCAGGCCCTCCTGCTTCGCCTGGGCCACGGCGAGGGCGTTCGCGGGGGCCGTGGTCTCGAAGCCCACGGCGAAGAACACCACCTCGCGGTGGGGCAGCTCCCGGGCCAGGGCCAGGGCATCGAGCGGGGAGTAGACCACGCGCACGTCGGCCCCGCGGCTCTTCACGGCGAAGAGATCCTCGGCGCTGCCGGGCACCCGCAGCATGTCGCCGAAGGAGCAGAACGTGACCTCCGGCCGCCCGGCGAGGGCCAACGCCTGGTCGATCAGGGCCACGGGCGTCACGCACACCGGGCAGCCGGGGCCGTGGATGAGGGTGACTTCCGGCGGCAGCAGCTCGTCCAGGCCGAAGCGCACGATGCTGTGGGTCTGCCCGCCGCAGACCTCCATGAGCGTCCAGGGACGCGTCACCTTGCGGCGGATGGCCTCGGCCAGCGCCCGGGCGTGGTGGCCGTCGCGGAACTCGTCCACGTACTTCATGCGTGGTTCTCCCCGGTTCCAAGCTCCAGCTGGGCCAGGGCTTCGATCATGAGGCGGGCGGCCTCCTCGTCCAGCTGGTCCAGCGCCAGGCCCGCATGGACCACCACCCACGCGCCCGGGCCCGCCTCAGGCACGCAGGCCAGGCTGACCTCCTTGACCGTGGGCCCGAAGGCCACGCGGCCCATGCGCAGGGGCGAGTCGTCCACGTCGAGGATCTGGCCTGGTACGCCGAGGCACATGGGAACCTCCCGCCCGCAAGCGTAGTCCCCGCGAAAGCGGACGGCATCACAACCTCCCGGAGGCATGATCCAATGGCCGGATGCGCGGCGCGGCGGATTCCCGGCGAGGCGTGGCCCTGGTGGCCACCGCGGCCCTCCTCTGGAGTTCGAGCGGCCTGTTCATCAAGATCCTGCCCCTCGGCGCGCTCCAGATCGCCTGCCTGCGGAGCGCGGTGGCGGCCCTCGTCCTCGTGGGCGCGGTGGCCTGGCGGGGGCGGCTTTCCGCGCTCCGCCTGGATGCCCTCGGCTGGGCCTGTGCCGCGGCCTATGCTGGCGTGCTGGTGTTCTTCGTGGCAGCGACCAAGCTCACCACGGCGGCCAACGCGATCTTCCTCCAGTACGCCGCGCCCATCTACCTGGTGTTCCTCGAACCCAGGGTCTTCAACCGGCGCATCCATCCCAGGGACCTCGTCGCCGTAGGCCTCACGCTGGCCGGCATGTCCCTCTTCTTCGTGGGACGGCTCCAGGCGGGAGGCCTGGCGGGCAACCTCCTGGGCGTGGCCTCAGGGGTCTGCCTGGCCCTCTTCACCCTGGCCCTGAAGCTCATGGGCACCCGGAACCCGGACCGGGATCCGGTCGGCGCCATCGCCCTGGGCAACCTCCTGGTGGCGCTGCTCTGCGCGCCCCTGGCCCTGCCGGGGCTGCGGCCCACCCTGGGCCAGGGCGCCATCCTCCTCTACCTCGGCGCGTTCCAGATCGGTCTGGCCTACCTGCTGTTCAATGCCGGCATGCGCCGCCTGTCGGCCACGGTCGCGGTCGTGACCGGTACGCTGGAGGCCATCTTCAATCCCATCTGGGTGTTCCTCGGCATCGGCGAGCGGCCCTCGGGCTGGGCCATCGCCGGCGGGCTCATCGTCCTGGGCGTCATCGGGTGGTACGCCCTGGCGGGCGGGCGTCAGGAGGCGGCGGCCACGGCCGCCTGACCGAGGGAGAGGGACCCGTCGTTGGGCGGGAAGCGGCGGTGCCGGTGGACGCGGAAGCCGCTCGCCGCGAGCCGCTCCATCACCAGCCCGGTGAGCAGGGCGTTCTGGAAGCAGCCGCCGGCCAAAACCACGTCCCGCAGGCCCCCCTGCCGCGCCCAGGCCAGGGCGAGATCCGCCAGGGCGGCGTGGAACCGGCGCGCCAGCGCCTCCGGGGGAAGGCCGGCCGCCTGGTCCCGCAGGAGGGCTTCCAGCAGTGGCGTGGGGTCGGCCACCCGCGCCTCGCCGTCCTGGAAGGCCCAGGGGTAGGTCCCGCCGGGCGCGGCCCGCTCCGCCGCGAACTCCAGGGCCATGGCGGCCTGGCCCTCGAAGCCCGGTGCCCGGCGGAGGCCCGCGAGGGCGGACACGGCGTCGAAGAGGCGGCCCAGGCTGGAGGTGCGGGGGCAGTTGAGGTCGCGGGCCAGCAGGGTCTGGAGGGGGTCCCAGGCGCCCGGCTCGAAGGCGTCGCGAAGGATCCGCGGGAGGGAGGCGAGGCCCAGGGTGGCCGCCATCAGGCCCAGTGCGCTGCGCCGGGGATCCTTCACCGCCGTCTCTCCGCCCGGCAGGGGGAAGGGCCTTAGGTGACCCACGCGGCGGAAAGCGGGTCCATCCACCACGAGGGCCTCGCCGCCCCAGATCGTGCCGTCGCTCCCGAGGCCCGTGCCGTCCCAGGCCAGGGCCAGCACGGGGCCCCGCAGCCGGTGCTCCGCGGCGCAGGCCGCGCCGTGGGCATGGTGGTGCTGCACACGGACGAGGGGCAGGCCCCAGGTGGCCGCCAGCCGCTCGGCCAGGCGGGTGCTGGCGTAGTCGGGATGGAGGTCGCAGGCCAGACGCTCGGGGCGCACCCGGAAGAAGGCTAGGAGATCCTCCACCGTGCGGGCCAGGAGGTCCGCGCTCTCCGGGCTCCCCAGGTCGCCCAGATGCTGGCTCAGCACCGCCCGGCCCTCGAAGCGCAGGGCGACGGTGGCCTTCTGGTGGGCGCCCAGGGCCAGCACCGACGGGCCGTCGCCGGGCAGGGGCACGGCCAGGGGCGCGTAGCCCCGGGCGCGGCGGAGCAGGGTGGGGCCGTCGGCGTCCAGGCGCAGCACCGAGTCGTCCACGGGCCGCACGATGGGCCGGTCGTGGGCCAGGAACAGGTCCGAGAGGGGACCGAGCCGGGCGCGGGCCTCGTCGTCCCGGAAGGCCATGGGCTCGTCGCTCAGGTTTCCGGAGGTGCAGACGAGGGGCCGGCCCGTGGATTCCAGCAGGAGGCGGTGCAGAGGCGTGTAGGGCAGGAAGGCCCCCAGCCGGGGATTCCCCGGCGCCACCTCGGGGACCACGGCGCCCCCGGGGCGGCGTTTCACGAGCAGGATGGGCGCCTCCGGGGAGGCGAGCAGGGCGGCTTCGGCGTCGGAGATGTCGCAGGTGGCGCGGAGGGCCCCGAGGTCGGGGAACATCACCGCGAAGGGTTTCTCCTCCCGCCGCTTGCGCTCGCGGAGGCGGCCCACGGCGGCCGGCGAGGTGGCGTCCACCAGGAGCTGGTAGCCGCCGAGGCCTTTCAGGGCCAGCACCTCGCCGCGCCGGAGCGCTTCCGCCGCGTCCCGGAGGGCGGCGTCCCGCTCGGACCGGACCGCGCCATCGGGCGTTGCCAGTCGGAGGTGCGGCCCGCAGGCGGGGCAGGCGACGGGCTGGGCGTGGAAGCGCCGGTCGCCGGGATCACCGTATTCCCGGGCGCAGTCGGGGCAGAGCGGGAAGGCCTTCATGGCCGTGCGGGGCCGGTCGTAGGGCAGGGACTCTATGATCGTGTAACGGGGGCCGCAGTAGGTGCAGTTGGTGAATGGATAGCGGTGGCGCCGCTCGCCGGGAGTGGCGATCTCCCGGGCGCAGTCGGGGCAGGTGGCCAGGTCCGGCGGCACCACCGGCAGCGGGGCCTGGTCTCCGCCGCTCTCGCGGATCTCGAACCCCGTCTCGTCCCCCCGTTCCGGCTGGGGCTTCGCCTCGGCGCGGTCCACCCGGACCGGCGCGGGCAGGGCACGGAGGTCCCGCAGGAAGGCCGCCGCCGCAGCTTCCGGTCCCTGGATCTCCAGATCCACGCCCCCGGGACGGTTCCGCACCCAGCCCGTCAGACCGTGGGCGGCGGCGAGGCGGAAGACGGAGGGGCGGAAGCCCACGCCCTGGACGATGCCCTCGACGGTGACACGGAGGCGCGCCATCAGCCCTTCGCGCGGACCGGCCGGGCGGCCTCGATCCACGCGATCCAGGCGTCCAGCCCCTCGCCGGTGCGGGCGGACACGCGCAGCACCTCCAGGTCGGGCCGGATGCGCCGGGCGTAGCCCAGGCATCGTTCCACGTCGAAGTCGAGGTGGGGCAGCAGGTCCACCTTGTTGAGCAGCAGGAGCCGGGAGGCCGCGAACATGTCGGGATACTTGAGCGGCTTGTCCTCGCCCTCCGTGACGGAGAGGATCACCACCTTGGCGGCTTCCCCGAGATCGAAGGCGGCCGGGCAGACGAGGTTGCCCACGTTCTCGATCATCACCACGGAACCTTCGGCGGGGGCGAGGTGCTCCAGGGCGTGGCCCACCATGTGGGCGTCCAGGTGGCAACCCTTGCCGGTGTTGATCTGCAGGGCCGGGGCGCCGGTGGCGCGGATGCGGTCGGCATCCTGGCTGGTCTGCTGGTCGCCCTCGATGACGCTGACGGCCACGCGGCCCTGGAGGCGCCTGATGGTCTGCTCCAGCAGGGTGGTCTTGCCCGATCCCGGGCTGCTGACGAGGTTGAGGGCCAGGATGCCCTGCTCGGCCAGCCGCTGGCGGTTGGCCGCCGCCAGGGCGTCGTTCCTGGCCAGCAGATTCTGCTCCAGGCTGACGCGGCGCCGTCCGGGGCGCGGCGCGTCATGGACATGGGGCCTTCCGTCGAGGGTGAGGTCCGCCTGGCCGCAGCCGCAGGTGGTACACATGGGGGCTCCTATTCCACGTCCAGATCCTTGACCCGGAGTTCCGTGCCGCCGGTGACAGCGACGAAGCCGGTGCCGCAGGCAGGACAGAAGTCGAAGCGCGCCTCGACCTCCACTTCCGCGCCGCAGTCCCGGCAGGTGCCCTTGGCGGGGACCTCCAGGATCTCGAGTTCCGCCCCCTCGGCCAGGGTGCCCTCCGTGGCGGGCTCGAAGGCGAACCGCAGCGCCTCCACCTCCACGCTGGAGAGCCGGCCCACTTCCAGGCGGATGCGCCGGATGCGGGAGAAGCCGCGATCCCGGGCCTCGGCTTCCAGGCTCTGGACCAGGCCTTCCAGGAGGGAGAGTTCGTGCATGGCTGCTAGGTTAGCCGGGATGACCAGCGCTCCGGCCGGGGATCCGCCAGGAGGGACTGGAGGAAGGCCCAGGCCGCCTCGAGGTGCTCCTGGGCTTGCGGACTGAGGGGATCCCCGAGTTCGAAGCGCTCCCCCCGGATGCCCAGGATGAAGGCGGGGGGGGGCTCGGCGCCTTCCACCAGCCGGTAGACGTGGAGCAGGGCGCCGGGACTCAGCTCGTGGGTGCTGTAGCTGGCGTCCTGGCTGGGTCCGGCCCGGCGGAAGGCGAAAGGGGCCGGGCAGCCGGCGTCGGCATCCAGGAACAGGGCGACGGACCGGCCTTTCAGGTCCAGGGTGTGCTCGATCTGGAGCTGGAAGTCGGCCACTGGGGTCACGTCCAGGTCCAGATGGTCCGCGAGCCAAGCCTCGGCGCGGTCCAGGAGCCGGGGCCCCAGCGCGTCGTCGCCGCGGCTGGGGTTCCCGTAGCCGAACAGGACGGCGTCCATGGCGGCCTCAGCGCCTCAGGGCGCCGTCGGCGTCCTTGATGAGCTGGTCCACCAGGGCGCCTTCCGCGTCCCGCAGCTCCACCTGGAGGGGCATGCGGCCCAGGGCGTGGGTGGCGCAGGAGAGGCAGGGGTCGTAGGCGCGGATGGCCACCTCGAGGTGGTTGAGCAGGCCTTCGGTGAGGGTCTTGCCGTCGAGGTACTTGGCGGCCACCTCCCGCACCGCCGTGTTCATGGCGGTGTTGTTGTTCGTGGTGGAGACGATGAGGTTGGCCTTCACGATGGCGTCGCGCTCGTCAATCCTGTAGTGGTGGAAGAGCGTGCCCCGGGGGGCTTCGAGGACCCCCACGCCTTCGAGGGCGGGTTCGCCCTTCACCAGCAGGTCGGTGCCGAAGACGTCCGGATCCTCCAGCAGGGCCTGGATGGCCTCCGCGGCGTAGAGCATCTCGATCATGCGGGCCCAGTGGTAGGCCATGGTGGCATGAACGGGTTCGCCCTTGCCGTGGGCCATGAAGGCCTTGCGGGCCCCTTCCGCCAGCGGCGTCGGCATGCGGTCCGCGTTGTTGATCCGGGCCAGGGGGCCCACCCGGTACCAGCCCGTGTCATTGCCCAGGGAGACGATGAAGGGGAACTTCATGTACGACCATGATTTCACCTCCTCGTGGATGTAGCGGAGGTAGTGGGTGTAGTCCACGTGGTCGAAGATCGTGGCGCCCTTGTCATCCCGGGCGCGGAGGCCGCCGTCGTAGAGGTCGAAGGCGCCTTCGGGGGTCGTCAGGCTGAGGTAGTTCGACCGGAAGGCGCCGAAGGAGGCGTGCAGATCGAGGTTGTCCTCGTACAGCTTCCGTGCCACGTCCACGGCCTCCAGGGACCAGGCCACCACCTGGGCGATGTCCTGGGCGAGGTAGTCCCGGTCGGCCTTCGTGAAGGCCTTGTTCACCCCGCCGGGGATGGCGAAGATCCCGTGCACGCGCTTGCCGGCCAGCACGCGGATGACCTCCTGGCCGTACTTCCGGAGCTTCACGCCCTTCACGGCGAGATCGGGATGGGCGCCGATGACGCCGATGATGTTGCGCCGGGCGACGTCGGCGTCGAAGCCGAAGAGGAGGTCCGGGCTGGCCAGGTGGAAGAAGTGGAGGGCGTGGCTCTGCAGCGTCTGCCCGTAGTGGAGCATCCGGCGGAGCTTCTCGGCCGTGGGCGTGAGCCGCCGGGCGCCCACGAGCATGTCCACCGCCTTCGCGGCGGCGAGGTGGTGGCTCACGGGGCAGATGCCGCAGAGGCGCTGCACCATGACGGGAGCCTCCCAGTAGGGGCGGCCCTGGATGAACTTCTCGAAGCCCCGGAACTCCACGATGTGGAGCCGGGCCTGCTTCACCCGGTTCTCCTCGTCCATGAGCAGGGTGACCTTGCCGTGCCCCTCCACGCGGGTGATGGGCTCGATCACGGTCCGGCGCAGGGACTCGGGGTTCCGGGCTGTTTCCAGGCTGAGGTTGGCGGTCGGTGTCATGGGGAATCCTGTCGGACGTTCGGTGGGATCGGGAACGGGATCGGTTCAGTCGAACCGGATCAGCTCGCGGGGGAGGCTGGGATCACGGCCCGCGATGAGCTCGGTGAGGAAGTGCCAGAAGGCGTCCGCCGAGGGCGGGCAGCCGGGCAGGAAGTAGTCAATCTTCACGATGTGGTGGAGGGGCCGCACGCGGTTGAGCAGCAGCGGCAGCTCGGGGTCGTTGGGCACGTGGGCGAATTCCACGCCGAACCCCTTGATGTAGGACTCCTCCAGGCACTCCTTCAGGGAGAGGCTGTTCCGCATGGAGGGGATGCCGCCAGTGATGGCGCACTCGCCCACGGCCACCAGGATCCGGCACATCCTCCGGAACTCCTGGAGGACGTGCACGTTCTCGGCATTGCACACCCCGCCCTCGATGAGGCCGAGGTCCACGGGGCCCGTGATGGTCTTGATGTCGTCAATGGGGCTGCGGTCGAAGGAGACGACTTCCAGGAGGTCCAGCAGCCGCTCGTCGATGTCGAGCAGGGACATGTGGCAGCCGAAACATCCGGCGAGGGAGCAGGTGGCGACTTTGAGCTTCTCAGCCATGGTGGGCCTCCTGGGCCTGGAAGTCCTGGAACTCGCGGATCTGGACCTGCTCCAGGGGCTCCTTGTCGTAGATGCGCTCGCCGATGGGCACGGAGAAGCCCACGCGCTTGACCGTCAGGCATCCCGTCGGGCACAGGGCCACGGCCTGGTCCTGGGCGTCGAGGTCGCTGTCCCCCAGCTTCCCGGTGGGGGAGTTCACGGCGAGGTGCGACTTGATGCCCCTGCCGTGGATACCGAAGACGTTCTTCCCGTCGAGGTCGCGGCTGGCGCGCACGCAGGTCTCGCATCGGATGCATCGGTCCCGGTCCAGGTTCACGTCGGGGTGGCTGCTGTCCCGCTCCCGTTTGGGGAACTGCTGCGGGAAGTGGTTGTCCTGGAGGCCCAGGCTGTAGGCCGTGGCCTGCAGCCGGCAGTTCCCGCTCTCCTCGCAGGAGGGGCAGTAGTGGTTGCCCTCCACGAAGATCATCTGCACGACGGACCGCCGGAGCGCCAGCAGTTCCGGGGTGTCGCTGATGACGTGCTGGCCGTCCATGGCAGGCTGGGTGCAGGAGGAGAAGGGCCGGCCCGAGATCATCACGGTGCAGAGGCGGCAGGAGCTGTGGGGCTCGAGCTGGGGGCGCCAGCAGAGGTGGGGGATGTGGTGGCAGGCGGCCAGGGCCGCCTGCAGCACGGTCTGCCCCTCCTTGAAGGGGATCTCCTTGCCGTCGAGGAAGAAGGATTTGGACATGGCTCAGGCCTCCTCGGTCGCCAGGTGGGCGGCGGCGTCCGTGCGTTCCGTGAGCTGGCGGGCCTCTTCGAGGGCCCCGTCCAGGTCGAAGGCCGGGATGAAGTCCCGGGTCTTCATGCGTTCCTGCCAGATCCGCTCGAACTTCTGGATGCTGTCCATGAGGGGGTTGCTGGCGGTCTGGCCCAGGCCACAGTGGGCCATGGTGCGCATGACATGGGCGATGTGCCGGATCTCCTGGAGGTCCACGGGCGACCCGTAGCCGTGGTCGAACTTCTTGACGTAGTTGGCCAGGAGCGTGGTGCCCACGCGGCAAGGCGTGCACAGGCCGCAGCTCTCGTGCTGGAAGAAAGCCGAGAAGTTCTTCACGGCCTCGAAGAGATCCCGCGTGGGGCCGAACACCATCACGGTGCCGGTGCCTGCCAGATCCTCGAAGCAGATGGCGCGGTCGAACTCGGAGGGGTGGACCAGGGTGCCGCTGGCGCCGCCCATCTGGACGGCCTGGGCGTCGAGGGCGCCGCAGTCCCGCAGCACCTCCCGGACCGTCACGCCCCAGGGGTACTCGTAGATGCCGGGCCGCTCGCAGTCGCCGGAGACGCAGAAGAGCTTGGTGCCGCTGGACTGGCTGGTGCCGTTGTAGGCGAACCACTCGCCGCCCCTGGCGCTGATGAGCGAGGCGCAGGCGAAGGTCTCCACGTTGTTCACCACCGTGGGCTTCTTCATGTAGCCCTGGTGGACGGGCAGGGGCCACCGCCGGCGGGGGATGCCTCGGCGTCCCTCGATGCTCTTGATCATGGCGCTTTCCATGCCGCAGATGTAGGCGCCGGCGCCCCAGTGGATCTGGATGTCGAACTCCAGTCCCGTGCCGAGAATCCGCTTGCCGAGCAGCCCCTCCTGCCGGCGGCGCTCCAGGACGGCCTCGAGGTGGTCCTTGAGGTACCAGTACTCCTGGCGGAGGTACAGGATGCCGCGCTTGGATCCGACCACATGCCCGCAGACCGTCATGCCGTCGAACACGGCGTCGGCGTAGTCCGTCAGCAGCACGCGGTCCTTGAAAGTGCCCGGCTCGCCCTCGTCGGCGTTGCACAGGACGTAGCGCCCGCCGGATTTCGCGTTGCGCACGGACTCCCACTTGATGCCGGTCTTGAAGCCGGCGCCTCCGCGGCCGCGGAGTTCGGACTTGTAGATCTCCTTGAGCGTCTCGGCACCCCCGCGCTCCAGGTGGTGGCGGGTGGCGTCGCTGGGGGCCAGGTCCTCGGCCCACTCCGGAAGGATCTCGCCGCCCCGCTCCAGGCTCGCGCGGATGCCGGCACCGGCCTCAAGGGCGCGCCGGAAGACGACGTCGGAGCGGCGGATCCGGGTCTCCACCCGGAAGAAGTCCTCGGGCCACTGGTCGAGGGGCACCCGGGCCTGGACGAGCTCGGCCATGCGGTCAATCCGCTCCGGCGACAGCCGGGTGACCGCCTGGTAGTTCACCAGGGCGGCCGGCCCCTGGTCGCACATGCCGGTGCAGGAAGTGAAGTGGATGCTCACCCGCCCGTCGCGGCGGGTCTCGCCCAGGCGCACGCCCAGGCGCTCGCACAGCCGGCTGGCCAGCGCGCGGTTGCCGCCCATCTGGTCGGTGATGTTGTCGCTGAAGTGGACGACATACTCGCCCTGGTAGGTGTCGCTCAGGAAGGAGTAGAAGCTGACGAGACCCCGGATCCGCACGCGGCTCACGCCCATGGAGGCCGAAAGCTCATCCACCACCGAATCGGGGACGTGGTGGAACGCATGCTGTACCGCGACCAGCACCTGCAGGAGGCTGCCGGGATCCTTCCCGTGGGCCTTCAGGATCGGAAGGAGCGCTTCTTCCGGCGGGGGGAGGGTGGGATTGGGCATGGGCAGCTCCCTGGCGCGGGGGCAGGGGACGGGCCCGTGAAGGCCGCTCCTGCCTGACAACCGTGGGGATTTTTCAAAAATCACCAAGGCATCGTCAATCTAGTCCCGCCCTTCCTTGCCTTCAACAATCTCCAGGGGAATGTGACGTTCGTCCAAAAAGGCCCGGGGGCCCCGGCGGCGCCCCGGCCCGTGCCGAAGGTCCTGGATCCAGGGCGTCCCGCCTGATCCGGCGGTCCTTTTCCTGAGACCTGGACTTTGACGAACCGGCAACAACCTACCGCTGGGCGGCCATCCGGTAGAGGTCCGACGCGGGCAGCCCCAGGTGGCGGGCGAGGGGCTTCACGGCCTCCCGCAGGGTCATGCCGCCCTCTCGGGCGGCGTCGAGGTAGGTCCGCGCCCAGGCAGGCAGCTCTCCCGCCTCCAGGCCGGGAGCCGGCTCGTCGGACATCCGCTTGGCCCCGGCGCCGGCCATCACCAGGACCATCTCACCGCGGCCCTCGCCGCCCAGCTGGTCCCTGACCTGGGAGGGCGTGCCGCGGTACCAGGTCTCGTGGAGCTTGGTGAGCTCCCGGCCCAGGGCGATCTCGCGGTCCGGGAGCAGCGCCTGGAGGTCGGCGAGGGTCTCCTGGATGCGGTGGGGCGTCTCGAAGACCACCACCGTCTCCTCCTCGGTACCCAGCTTCTTCAGCAGGGCCCGCCGGGGCTCACCGCGGCCCGGCAGGTAGCCCCAGAAACTGAAGGTGTGGGTGGGCAGTCCCGAGGCGACCACGGCCAGGAGGACCGCCGAGGCCCCGGGCAGCACCGTCACCTGGGCGCCCTGGGCCCGCGCCGCACGGGCGATCTCGAAGCCGGGATCGTTGATGCCCGGCATCCCGGCATCGCTGCAGTAGGCCACGGTCCGGCCAGCGGCCAGCTCCGCGCCGAGGCGCTCGAATGCGTCGGGCCCCGCGTGGTCGTCGAAGCGCAGCAGGGCCTTCTCGAGGCCGAGGTGGGCCAGCAGCTTCCCGGTGCGGCGGGTGTCCTCGCAGGCCACGAGGTCCGCCTGCGCCAGGGCCTCCTCCGCCCGGTGCGTGAGGTCGCCGAGGTTCCCGATGGGCGTGGGGACGAGGATCAGATGGCCGGCCATGGCCTCCAGTCTGGCACCCCTCAGGGGCGGCGGAGAATCGGGGGCTGCCAGGGCCTGGGGACCCCCGGAGCCCCGGTCCCGGCGGAGGGGACCGGAGGGCCGCTCTCGGCCTGAGGCAGGCGCCAGACGAGGGTGGGGAGGGCCATCCGCAGGCTCTCGTCCAGGGCCTGCTGCAGCCGCTCGTTGCAGGAGGCGATCCCGAGGCCGAGGGGGCCAGGCACCCAGAGGGTGGCGCCCATGGGGGCGCCCCCGAGGTGGCTCAGGAAGCGATGGAGCTGGAGATCCGCACGGTTCGTGGGGGTCTGGCGCAGGATTACCATGAACCTGTCCACCCCCGCCCGGATCACCAGATCGTTGCCGCGGATGCTGCCGGCGGCCTGCCTGAGGCGGGCCATGGCCTGCGCATCCCGGGGGTGGAAGCGGCATTCGGCCACCACCAGGCTGGCGGGGCGGTGCTCAAGCCCCAGGAGCGCCCGTTCCCAGATCTCCAGGTAGTGGAGGTTGGGCAGGTCGGTCTCCGGGTCCCGGATGGAGCTGTCCTGCATGACGGCCTGGGTGATGGCCAGGGCGTCCTCCAGGCGGTGGACCGACTGCTTCAGATCCTCTGCCTCCAGCATCCGGCCCAGGAAGCCCGCCACCGCCTCGAGCAGGGCGTAGTCCATCCGCGTGAAGGCGCGGGGCCTGTCGAAGAAGACGAAGAGGAGGGCCCGGGGCCCGGTGCCGTGACGGAGGGCGCAGGCGAGGGCTGCGCGGTGGGCCAGCAGCCGGAGGCCCTCGTCATCCTTGAGGTGGGGGCCGCTGCCCATGTTCTCGATCACCAGCATCCGGTCGGGGTGGACGGACAGCCATTGGCACAGGGGACGGACGGGCTCGGGCGCCTCCCCTCCGGCGGTCTCCGGGTGCCACCACCGGGTGTCCAGGGCGGGGCCGGCGACGCTGACCAGGGTGGCCAGGCTGCCGCCCAGGTGGTCCATGAGGACCTCCAGCCCCCGGGCGATGAGGAGGGGATCCCCTGAACTGCTGGCCTGGTTCAGGGTGTGGATGGCATCCGCAAGCCGGTCGAGGCTGCCTCGGACCGGGGCGGAACGGCGTGTGTAGCGCCGGACAGGCTTGGCTCCGGACAAGCAGACCTCCGATGGGAGGCTTTTCGGCGGATGCGGGGCCTGGGATGACTCCAGGGAGGGCCCGCGGATTCTTCATGGGAGTGGCGCGCCTGGTGCCCGGATCTCCCGGAGGGGCGGAAGGCCAGCTCGCCGGGCCCTCAGGTCACCCGCTCCAGCTGGCGGCGGGAGCGGATGAGGCGGCTGTAGGCCAGGCCGGTGCGGTACCAGTGCAGGAGGAAGGCCTCCGTCATGGCCCGCCGGTACCACGCGGGCGACCCGGGGCGGGGCGGGCAGTCCGGTGCGGGGCTGCGGCGGATCCGGAGGCCCAGGCCCTCGGCCAGGGCGCCGGCCCGCGCGAGGTGCAGCCCGTCGGACACCAGGATCACCTCCGACCAGCCCTCTGTCCGGAGGGTATGCCGAACGTGGAAGAGGTTCTCCAGGGTGTGCTGGCTCTGGTCCTCCATCCGCACGGACTCCGGGGGGATGCCTGCGGCCAGGAGCCAGGCCCGGCCCGCCTCGGCCTCGCTGAGGGAGGCCTTCCCCGTGATGCCTCCCGCCACGAGGATCCGCGGCGCCAGGCCCCGGCGCCACAGGGCGGCGGCATGGGCGAGGCGGGCCTCGAAGACCTCCGTGGGACGGTCCTCCCGGAGGCGCCGGCCCAGGACCAGGATCAGGTCCCCGGGCCCGTCCGCATCGCCCTGGGCCTCCCGCAGGACCTGGCGCAGCCGCCAGCCCACGGGGAGCCCCAGGAGCAGGATCGTGCTGCCCGCCGCCAGGAGGAAGGACGCCAGCCCGCCCGGCCCGAGCTTCTGCCAGAAGGTCGAGCCGGGCGGGGCGGTGTAGGGGTGGTCCTCGGTCACGAAGGCATCATGCCATCGGGCGGGGATCAGGCCTCCTCCGGCTTCTCGGACTTCTTCTGCGCCTCCTGCGGGGGCGCAGACACCGGGTCCCGGTCCGGGGCCTGACCCTCCCGGGCGGGTCGGCTCAATTCTCGGCCCGCTTCTCGGACTTCTTGCGCTCATTGGTGTCGAGCACCCGCTTGCGCATGCGGATGAAGTTCGGGGTGACCTCCACCAGTTCGTCGCTTTCGATGTACTCCAGGGCCTGCTCCAGGGTGTGTTCCCGGGGCGGGGTGAGGCGGGTGGCCTCGTCGCTGCCGCTGGCACGCATGTTCGAGAGCTTTTTGCCCTTGGCCACGTTCACCACCAGGTCGTTCTCGCGGGCGTGCTCGCCCACGATCATGCCTTCGTAGCACTTGGTGTTGGGATGGATGAAGATGACGCCGCGCTCCTCGAGGTTCATGAGGGCGAAGCCCACGGATTCGCAGTTCTCCATGCTGATGAGCACGCCGTTCTTGCGGCCCGGCAGCTCGCCCTTGTAGGGGCCGTAGTGGCTGAAGAGGCTGTGGAGGATGCCCTCGCCGCGGGTGTCGGTCATGAATTCGCTGCGGAAGCCGATGAGGCCCCGGCTGGGGATCTTGAAGTGCAGGCGCAGCCGCCCGCCCTCGTTGCCCATGTCCTGCATCTCGGCCTTGCGGTTGCCCATGTGCTCCATCACGACGCCCATGAAGGCCTCGGGGATGTCAATGGTCACATCCTCGTAGGGCTCCAGCTTCTCCCCCGTGACCGGGTCGGTGTGGAGGATCACCTCGGGGCGGCTCACGCAGAGCTCGAAGCCCTCGCGCCGCATGGTCTCGATGAGCACGGAGAGGTGCAGCTCTCCGCGGCCGCTGACCTTGAAGGAATCGGGGCTGTCCGTGTCCTCCACGCGCAGGGCCACATTGTGCTGCAGCTCCTTCATCAGCCGCTCGCGGATGCGCCGGCTCTGGACGTGCTTCCCGTCCTGGCCCGCGAAGGGGCCGGTGTTGACCATGAACATCATGGAGATGGTGGGCTCGTCAATGTCCACGTAGGGCAGGGCCTCGGGATTGGCGGCGTCCGCGATGGTCTCGCCCACCCGGATGTCGGCAATGCCGGCGATGGCCACGATCTCGCCTGCGGTGGCCTCCTGGAGCTGGATGCGGCTGAGGCCTTCGAAACCGTAGAGCTGGGTCACCTTGTGCGCCTGGATCTTGCCGTCGCGCTTGACCAGGGCCACGCTGTCGCCCACCTTGAGGCGCCCGTTGACGATGCGTCCGATGCCGATCTGGCCCACGAAGTCGCTCCAGTCCATCAGGGTGACGAGCATCTGGAGCGGCGCGTCCGGGCTGCCCTGGGGATGGGGGCAGTGCTTCACGATGGTGTCAAAGAGCGGATCCATCGTCTCGCTGGCCTCGTTGGGGTCCAGCATGGCGTAGCCCTGCTTGGCGCTGGCGAAGACGCAGGGGAAGTCCAGCTGCTCGTCCGTGGCGCCCAGCTCGATGAGGAGGTCGAAGACCTGGTCCTGGGCCCAGAGGGGGCGGGCGCCGGGGCGGTCCACCTTGTTGATGACCACGATGGGCCGCAGGCCCAGGGCCAGGGCCTTGCGGGTGACGAACTTGGTCTGGGGCATGGGCCCGTCGAAGGCGTCCACCACCAGCAGCACAGAATCCACCATGCTCAGCACCCGCTCCACCTCGCCGCCGAAGTCGGCGTGGCCGGGCGTGTCCACGATGTTGAAACGGTAGCCTCCCCAGTGGAGGGACGTGGTCTTCGCCAGGATGGTGATGCCGCGCTCCCGCTCCTGGTCGTTGCTGTCCAGGGCGCGCTCCTGCACCCGCTGGTTGTCCCGGAACATGTGGGCGCCCTTGAAGAGCGCGTCCACCAGCGTGGTCTTGCCATGGTCCACGTGGGCGATGATGGCGAGGTTGCGGATCTTGTCGAGGGGGGACATCGGGCTCCCGGGGCGGCCCTGGCACGGGCCGGGCAGAACCCTCGATTTTACACGGGCCCGGCCTGATCCCCAAAGGCGAATTCCACCCGGGGCCTCCCTTCCGGGGACCCGGCCTGTCCGGCGGGGAGTAAGATGTCCGGATCCGCCCCGGGAGAATGTCATGCACATCAACGAACTGCTCACCGTGGTCTGCGAGCAGGGCGCCAGCGACCTGCATCTCAAGGTGGGCAACCACCCCATCGCCCGCATTCGCGGCAAGCTCACGCCCCTCACCCAGTTCAAGCGGCTGGTGCAGGAGGACACCATCGCCATGGCCTACGCCATCATGGCCAGCGACAAGCAGAAGGCCAAGTTCAAGGAGAACCTCGACCTCGACCTCGCCTACTCGGTGCCTTCCCTGGGGCGCTTCCGGTGCAGCATCTTTCACCAGCGGGGCACGGTGGGGCTGGTGCTGCGCGTGATCCCCCGGAAGATCTACACCATTGACGACCTGATGCTGCCCAAGGTCCTGAAGACCATCTGCCAGGAGCAGCGGGGCATGGTGCTGGTGACGGGCACCACGGGTTCGGGCAAGTCCACCACCCTCGCGGCCATGGTGGACCTCATCAACGCCACCCGGGCCGAGCACATCATGACCATCGAGGACCCCATCGAGTACCTCCACCGGGACAACCTGAGCATCGTGAACCAGCGGGAGGTCGAGGCCGACTGCCGGAGCTTCGCCACCGCCCTGCGGGCCGCCCTCCGGCAGGATCCCGACGTCATCCTGGTGGGCGAGATGCGCGACCTGGAGACCATCGAGACAGCCCTGCACGCCGCCGAGACGGGGCACCTGGTGTTCAGCACGCTCCACACGCTGGATGCCACCGAGACCATCCACCGCATCATTTCCGTCTTCCCCCCCCACAACCAGAAGCAGATCCGCCTCCAGCTCTCCGGCGTGCTCAAGGCCGTGATCTCCCAGAGGCTCGTCCCCCGGGCCGACGGCATGGGCCGGGTGCCCGCCGTGGAGGTCATGGTCGCCACCGAGACCGTGAGGGCCTGCATCGAGGACAAGGACAAGACCAAGATGCTGCGCGATGTCATCGCGGCCGGCACGGCCCAGTACGGGATGCAGACCTTCGACCAGAGCCTCTATTTCCTCCTGCGCCAGGGCCTCATCACCGAGGAGGAGGCGCTCCTGCGGGCCACCAACGTGGGCGAGTTCAAGCTCCGGCTCGAGGGGGTCATGGCCACGGCCGACGCCTCCCGGTCCAACATGGAGCGGGGCATGTCCATCGCCCAGGGGACGGGGCGGGAAGCGGGCGCCCAGGCGGCCCCCGGGGCCCCTCCGGTCCAGGCGCCGGCCCCCGGCATGCCCATGCCCATGCCCCCGGCGCCCGACGTGAAAATCACCTTGGCACGCTAGGCATCTTTCCTCTATCCTGGCTGTCCCGTCCTGCCCAGAGGTCCGCCGATGATCAAGATTGACATCGCCAACGCGCTGATGAAGGTGCATCCCTGCTCCCGGGCCACGGCGCTCCAGGTGGTGGATCTCCTGACCGAGCGCCTGAAGGAGGCGCTCCTCCAGGGGCATCGGATCGAGATCCGCGGCTTTGGGGTCTTCGAGCCGCGTCCGCGCAAGCGGGGCATGGGCCGCAACATCAAGACCGGGACCAGCGTCCAGATCCCCAAGGGCCGGAGCATCCGGTTCAAGCCCGGCAAGGAACTGCGGGGCATCGAGGTGAAGTAGTCACCGCTTCCGGCTGGAGGCCAGGAGAAGCAATTCCCGCAGGGTCTTGGCCATGGTGATGGCCGAGACGCCTGTGGGATCGTAGTGGGGCGCCAGCTCCAGGCAGTCCATCCCCACGAGGCGGCGGCCCTTGAAGAGCTTCAGGCCCGCGATGAGCAGGTCCCAGGTGATGCCGCCGGGCTCCGGCGTGCCGGTGCCGGGGTAGAGGCTGGGATCCAGCACGTCCATGTCCAGGGTGAGGTAGATGGGCCGGTCGCCCAGGCTGTCCAGGTGGGCCCGCAGGGCCTCCACTGTGAAGGGGCGCAGGGTGTCGTGGGCCTGGGCCAGCTCCCATTCCTCCTTCGAGCCGGAGCGGATGCCGAACTGCTTGAGGTTGGCATAGCCGATGCGGTCGGCCACGCGGCCGAGGAAGGTCGCATGGGTCCACGCATCGCCCCAGAGGTCGGGCCGGATGTCCGCATGGGCATCGAAGTGCACCACCGCCAGGTCCGGATGATCCGCGTGGGCCGCCATGATGAGGGGGTAGGCCAGCAGGTGCTCGCCGCCGAAGGCCAGTGGGAACTGGCCCTTCCCGCGGATCTCCCGCACCGCCGAGGTGATGTCGTCCAGCACACGGGCCTTCTGGCCGGGCGGAAGGAACAGGTCGCCGTAGTCCGCGAACTTGATGTCCAGGAGGGAGGCCTGCTGGTAGAAGCTGAACTCCTCCATGCCGAAGCTGGCCTCCCGCACGGCGAAGCCTGCGAAGCGGCTGCCTGCCTTGAAGGAGGAGGTGCCGTCCCAGCAGACGCCGAAGAGGGCGATGTCGGCCTCCTCCGGCTCGCAGGAGCCCAGGAAGAACGGGGGAACGAACTCGTGCGCCATGGCGGACCTCGGGCCCTCCAGGGTAGCAAACGGTACAATGGGGGCCATGGACGCCTGCCGCCGCCCCGAGGTCACCTACCCCCACCGCATCCCGCTGAAGGTCATCGGGCGCCTGGAAGAGCTCCGCCCCGGCATGGTGGCCGAGCTGATCCTGGCCCACCTGGGCCCCCAGCCCGAGGGCGACGCGCAGCACCAGGCCAACTGCAAGGGGGCCTTCGTCAGCTACACCTTCTGGGTGACGCTGCCCCACGGCCAGGCCGAGGCGCCCCTCCGGGAGGCCATCCAGAAGCTGCCCGGCGTCGTCATGCAGCTCTGAGGTCGGGGCCGGTCACTCCGGCTCCGTGCCGATGCCGTGGGTCGCGACCATGCGGGTCGTGGAACAGGCTCCGGGGGAGCCTGTGGAGCGGGGCCCCGCAAGGAGCGAATCAGGCCGAGACCGCGCGCCAGTTCATTCCTGCTCCGTGCCGATGCCGTGGGTGATGCTCTGGTGCCCGAAGGCCTCCAGGGCGAGGCGGCGGAACCGCTCGGTGTGGCCCCAGTCCCGCTCGCGGTCCATCCAGAGCTTGTAGTGGATCAGCTCGTGCTCGAGGATGCGGCGCTGCACCTGCTCGGGGTCGTGGCAGTGCATCCCGCACACCGGCTGGGGCCAGGGCCAGTCCCGGCGCCGCAGGAGCGGGATGCTGAGCCGGATCTCAGGGTGCCACTTTCCCCGGAAGTCCTTCTCGAGCACGAAGAGCCCCGCGCAGCGCACCATCCTCGGCGACCAGACCACCGGCGGCGCCGGCAGTTCCCAGCCGGCGCCCTGGAGGATGGCCTGGGCCCTCTGGCGGAGGGTGGGCGGCGAGGTCAAGGCGCGGTGAAGGTCGTGACAGTGCCGCCGGGGGTCATCAGCCGGAGGAGGTGGTTGCCGGCATCGGTGATGACCAGGTTGCCCGAAGGCGCGACGCAGATGCCGCTGGGCTGCTTGAAGAGGGCGGTGGAACCGCTCCCGTCCGCGTTGCCCGAGATGTCCCCGGCCCCGGCCAGGGTGGAGACCGTCGCGCCGTCCGAGGAGACCTTCCGGATCACCTGGTTGAAGGTGTCGGCCACCCAGACCTGACCCGAGGCATCCACGGCGACGCCCATGGGCCAGTAGAACAGGGCCGAGGCCGCACTGCCATCGGCATAGCCGTGGGTGGTGCCCTGCCCGGCCAGCGTGGCGACCTGGCCGACGGGGGAGAGGGTGCGGATGCAGGAGTTGCCGTAGTCCGCGATGACCAGTGTCCCGTTGCTTTCCAGTGCCAGGCCGTTGGGCTGGTTGAAGAGGGCGGAAGCGGCCGGGCCGTTCTGGAGGCCGGGCTGGCCGGCCACGCCCGCCACCGTGGTGACAGTCCCGTCGGGCGCCATCCGGCGGATCACGTGGTTCTGGGAATCGGCGATGAGGAGATCCCCCGAGGCATCCACCGCGAGGCCCACGGGGGCATTGAAGAGGGCTGCCGCGCCGACACCATCGGCATAGCCGGGCGTGCC
>DAIDKC010000147.1 GCA_027451045.1 Holophagaceae bacterium
C
This sequence comes from Holophagaceae bacterium, assembly GCA_027451045.1. Classification (GTDB taxonomy): domain Bacteria; phylum Acidobacteriota; class Holophagae; order Holophagales; family Holophagaceae; genus Geothrix. Next base: position 2 of record DAIDKC010000147.1, read on the forward strand.
TGATCCTGAAGGCCAACGGCATCACCGCGCCGGGAACCCCCAGCGATTGGGCCAGCATCAATTCCGCCGCCATGGCGCGGTTCTTCACCCCCCCGGCCTATCCCAGCGGCTCCACCTACGAGACCGAGCCCCTGAACATCTACGCCCAGATCGCGCGCCTGCAGGAGCCGAAGTCCTCCACCGAGCCCGTGGACCTGGCCTCCATCTTCACGGATTCCACCCTCACGCCTATGCTGGCCCCCTACGGCCTGCCCTGGCCCCGCCCGAGCTCGGGCCCCCTGGCCAGCTTCGCCATGGCCTGGGGCCAGGATCCCAATTCCCAGGCCATGCCCCTGCCGCCCTTCATCCTCTCCATGACGGATGCGGTCCAGGTCCGGGGCACCTACCCGAACCTCTCCCCCGGCGAGGTGGCCTATGCGGGCTTCACCCTGAGCGCCGACCGGGCCTACACCCTGACGGTGACCGCCAGCCCGGCGCTGGCCAGTACGGCCCAGCTTGAGCTGATGCTCCCCTCCTTCCAGTCCACCCCCATCCTCTTCACCGGCAGCGGCGGCAGCCAGCGGGTGGTGCTGACGGGCAATGCCACCACGCCGGTGTTCCAGCCGGTGCGCCTGCGCCTGCTGAGCCCCACGGTCCAGCAGCCCGACACCACGGTCACCGTCAGCCTGGCCCCCACCTCCTGATCCCGGAGCCCGCCATGTCCGCCGACGCCCTCCAGGTCCTGCGCGAGAAGGTCCCCTTCATCCCGGAACTGGCCATCGTGCTCGGGTCTGGCCTGGGCGCCCTGGCCTACGGGCCCGAGGCCAAGGCGGGCACCGCCATCCCATTCACCGACATCCCGGGCTTCCCGGCCCCCACCGTGGCGGGACACGGAGGGAAGCTCGTCTTCTGCACCTTCGAGGGTCGGAAGGTGGTGCTCCAGGCGGGCCGCTTCCACTTCTACGAAGGGCACCCCATGTCCCTCGTGACCGCCCCCATGCGCCTCTACGGCCGGCTGGGCGTGGAGACCGTCCTGCTGACCAACGCAGCGGGCGCCCTCAACCCGGCCTTCGGCGTGGGGGAGCTGATGGCCCTCACGGACCATCTAAACTTCTTCGGCACCCATCCCCTCATCGGCCCCAACGTGGAGCCCGGGCCCCGCTTCCCCGACATGACGGCGGTATACGACCCCGCCCTGCGCGCCCTGCTCGCCGCCTGCGCCGAGGCGCTGGGACAGACGCTCCGCCAGGGAGTCTACCTGGGCCTCACGGGGCCGAGCTACGAGACGCCGGCGGAGATCCGGGCCTTCCGCTCCCTGGGCGCCGACGCCGTGGGCATGAGCACCGTGCCCGAGGCCATCGTGGCGCGGCACGAGGGCCTGCGGGTCGCCGGCATCTCCTGCCTCTGCAACATGGCCGCGGGGATCCTGCCCCGACCCCTCACACACCAGGAGGTGCTGGAGGCCGGGGCCGCCGCCGCGGGGCGCTTCGAGGCCCTGGTCCGGGCCTTCGTCCGGGACCTGCCGGCGTAGCTCCCCGGGCCTCAACCCTGGGCCTGGTGCTCCTCGATGAGGCGATTGACCACATCCGGCTCCGCCAGGGTCGAAAGGTCGCCCAGGCCTTCGTACTCTCCCGAGGCGATCTTGCGCAGGATGCGGCGCATGATCTTGCCCGAGCGGGTCTTCGGGAGGCCGCCCGAGACGTGGATCACGTCCGGCGCCGCGAAGGCGCCGATGGCCTGCCGGACCTGCTCCTTGAGGGCGCCGATGAGCTGCTCCCGGCTGTTGGCCCCGGCATGGTCGGCATTGAGGATGACGTAGCAGTAGATGCCCTGCCCCTTGATCGGATGGGGGTACCCCACCACCGCCGCTTCCGCCACGGACTCGTGGGCCACCAGCGCGCTCTCCACCTCGGCCGTGCCGAGACGGTGCCCGGAGACATTGATCACGTCGTCAATGCGGCCCGTGATCCAGTAGTAGCCGTCCCCGTCGCGGTAGGCGCCGTCGCCGGTGAAGTAGTAGCCCGGGTACTGGGTGAAGTAGGTGTTCTTGAACCGGGTGTGGTCGCCCCAGACGGTGCGGGCCGTCCCGGGCCAGGGGGTCGCGAGGCAGAGCGCGCCGGAGACGTCGTTCCCCTCGATGGCCTTGCCGCTTGCGGGGTCCACGATCACGGGCTTGATCCCGAAGAAGGGGAGGGTCGCCGACCCCGGCTTGGTGGGCGTGGCTCCGGGCAGGGGCGTGATGAGGATGCCGCCGGTCTCCGTCTGCCACCAGGTGTCCACCACGGTGCAGCGCTGTTCCCCGACGACATCGTGGTACCAGCGCCAGACCTCCGGGTTGATCGGCTCCCCGACGGTGCCCAGGATGCGGAGGGACTTGCGGCTGTACTTCTTCACCCACTCGTCCCCGGCCTGGGCCAGGGCCCGCAGCGCCGTGGGGGCCGTGTAGAGGACGTTCACGCCCAGGTCGTCCACGATCCGCCAGTAGCGGCCCGGATCGGGATAGAGCGGCGTGGACTCGAAGATCACCGTGGTGGCGCCGTTGGCCAGGGGGCCGTAGATGATGTAGCTGTGGCCGGTCACCCAGCCGATGTCGGCCGCGCAGAAGTAGACATCCCCGGGGTGGTAGTCGAAGACCAGCTTGTGGGTGAAGGCTGCGTAGGTGAGGTAGCCGCCCGTGGTGTGCAGCAGGCCCTTCGGCTTGCCCGTGCTGCCAGAGGTGTAGAGGATGAAGAGGGGATCCTCCGCGCCCATCCACGCGTTCGTGCAGGTGGAGCGCTGGCGGGTGGCCTCCTCGTCCAGCCACAGGTCCCGGCCCGGCTGCATCGGCACGTCCCCATCGGTCCGGCGGGCCACCAGCACCGTCTCCACCATCGTCATGCCCTCGATCGCGCGATCCACGGTCTTCTTCAGGGGCACCCGGCGGCCGCCCCGCAGGCCTTCGTTGGCCGTGACCACCACCTTGCAGCGGGCATCCACGATGCGGTCCCGGAGGGCCTCGGCCGAGAACCCCCCGAACACCACCGAATGGATGGCGCCGATGCGGGCGCAGGCGAGCATGGTGTAGACCAGGTCCGGCATCATGGTCATGTACAGGCACACGCGGTCGCCCTTGCGGACCCCCTGGCTGAGCAGCACGTTGGCCACCCGGCAGACCTGGTGCTTCAACTCCCGGTAGGTGATGCGGGTGTAGACCCCGGGCTCGTCCTGGGCCCAGATGAGGGCGATCCGGTCCCCGGCGGTGGGCAGGTGGCGGTCCACGCAGTTGAAGCAGGCGTTCAGGCGCCCGCCGGAGAACCAGGCGAAATCCACCTCCTTGTAGTCGGCATCCAGGACCGACTGCCAGGGGTGGAACCAGGTCAGCGCCTTGGCCTGTTCCCCCCAGAACCACTCGGGATTGTCCAGGGAGAGGCGGTAGAGGCGCTGGTATTCCTCCATGCCCCGCAGGTGGGCGCGGTCGGCCATCTCCGGTTTGACGGGATAGAGTTCCTGGGCCATGGTCCCCTCCTCGGCAGCTCCCGACCCGGGGTCAGACCCGGTGGCAGTGCTGAAGGAGTGCCACAGGGGCTCCGCCTCCGGCAAGGTTTTTTTCGAACCCGGGCGGGAATTACCTCTTGACAAGAGGATACCCCCTTGAAAGGATCCTCTCCACTTTTCCGCCCCACCCTGCCTGTGCGCCCCCTGGCGCATGGACTGCGACCCTTTCCCCCCCACCACCCGGCTGGGCCCCAGGGCCCAGTCCAAAGCTTCCTGCGATCAGGAAGAAGGAGCGCACCATGAGTGACGTGAAGCTGGGCAATCCCGCCGTGGTCGGCCTCGCCGGCTTCGGGATGACGACCTTCGTTCTGCAATGCCACAACCTCGGATGGTGCGGGGTGGCCCCGGTGATCTGGCTGGGCCTGATCTTCGGCGGCTCGGCGCAGCTCTTCGCCGGGCTGATGGAGTTCAAGACCGGAAACAACTTCGGCTTCTGTGCCTTCACCGGCTACGGCGCCTTCTGGATCTCCCTCTGCCTGATGCTCATCTTCGGCACCAACGCCGGCCTCACCACCGCCTATCCGACCCTGGCCTTCAAGCCCGTGGACCTGGGATTCTTCCTGCTGGCCTGGACCCTCTTCACGTTCCTCCTCTTCATCGCCTCGATGAAGCACCACGGGGCGCTGGCCGTCATCTTCCTCACCCTCCTCGTCGGGTTCATCGGCCTGGACATCAAGGAGTTCACGGGGAACGCCGCCGCCGGCACCTTCGCCGCCTACGACCTGATCCTCTGCGCCTTCTCCGCCCTGTACCTCATGGCCGTTGGCGTCTTCGCCGAGGCGGGCATCGCCCTGCCCGTCGGCGCCGCCTGGATCAAGTAGCCCGACCCGCTGCCGGAGGCGCTCCGCCCCAGGGCGCCTCCGGTTCTCGCCCGGCAGCCGGCCCGGCCCCGTGGCCGGGCCGCCCCGGCGACGACGACCGCCTCCCATCCCCCTTGTCCCATGAAGGAGACCCCCATGGCATCCCAGCATCCAGGCGAGACCACCGAAGCCCAGCTCGCGGTCCATTGGAAGGAGGAAGCCCTCATTCCGCCCCCCGCCCCCTTCATCGTGCAGGCCAACATGAAGGACCCCGGCATCTTCGAGCGTTTCTCGGAGGCGAACTTCCCGGAGTGCTTCCACGAGTACGCCAACCTGCTGGACTGGTACAAGCCCTGGGCCCAGACCCTCGACACCTCCAATCCGCCCTTCTGGCAGTGGTTCGTCGGCGGCGAGCTCAACGCCTGCTACAACTGCGTGGACCGGCACCTGGCCGCGAACCGCAACAAGACGGCCCTCCACTTCGTGCCTGAGCCGGAGCACGAGGCCATCCAGCACGTGACCTACCAGAAGCTGTGGGTGAGGGTGAACGAGTTCGCCGCCCTGCTCCGGGACTTCTGCGGCTTGCGGAAGGGCGACCGGGTGACCCTGCACCTCCCCATGACCGCCGAGCTGCCCATCACGATGCTGGCCTGCGCAAGACTCGGAGTCATCCACAGCCAGGTGTTCAGCGGATTCTCCGGGCAGGCGTGCGGTGACCGCATCGCCGACTCCCAGAGCCGCGTGCTCATCACCATGGACGCCTACTACCGCTCCGGCAAGCTGCTGGACCACAAGAAGCTCGCGGACATCGCGGTGGACCGGGCCCGGGAGGAGGGCATCGTCCCCGAGAAGGTGCTCATCTGGCAGCGCTATCCGGGCAAGTACTCCTCCGAGACCGCGGTGGTGGAGGACCGGGATTTCATTGTCAACGATCTCCTGCCCACCTACCGCGGACGCAGGATCGAGCCGGAGCCCATGGCCTCCACCGATCCGCTGTTCCTCATGTACACCAGCGGCAGCACCGGGCGCCCCAAGGCCTGCCAGCACAGCACCGGCGGCTACCTCGCCTACGTCACGGGCACCTCCAAGTACATCCAGGACATCCATCCCGAGGACGTGTACTGGTGCATGGCGGACATCGGCTGGATCACGGGGCACAGCTACATCGTGTACGGTCCCCTCGCCCTGGGCGCCTCCTCCGTGGTGTACGAAGGGGTGCCGACCTATCCGGACGCGGGCCGGCCCTGGCGCATCGCCGAGGACCTGGGGGTGAACATCTTCCACACCTCCCCCACCGCCATCCGGGCCCTCCGCCGGGCGGGCGAGGATCTCCCCCGCCAGTACAACCACCACTTCAAGCACATGACCACCGTGGGCGAGCCCATCGAGCCCGAGGTCTGGCGCTGGTACTACGACGTGATCGGGAAGCGGGAGGCGGTCATCGTGGACACCTGGTGGCAGACGGAGACCGGCGGATTCCTCTGCAGCACCGTGCCCGCGCTTCAGGCCATGAAGCCCGGCAGCGGGGGCCCCGGCCTCCCGGGCATCTACCCCGTGGTCTACGACGACGAGGGGAACGAACTGGCCGCCGGCTCCGGGAAGGCCGGGAACATCTGCATCCGGAACCCCTGGCCGGGCCTCATGCAGACCATCTGGGGCGACCCCGACCGGATGGTGCGCGTCTACTTCGACCGCTACTGCAAGAACAAGGAGAGCAAGGACTGGCGCGACTGGCCCTACGTCGCGGGAGACGGCGCGGTCTACGCGGCGGACGGCTACTTCCGCATCCTGGGCCGCATTGACGATGTCATCAACGTGGCCGGACACCGGCTCGGCACCAAGGAGCTCGAAAGCGCGGCGCTCACCGTGCCCGAGGTGGCGGAGGCCGCCGCCATCCCGGTCCCCGACGAGCTGAAGGGACGCGTCCCCGAGCTCTACGTGTCCCTGAAGCCGGGCCTCAAGGGCAGCCCCGAGCTGGCCCAGCGGATCGCCCAGGCCCTCAGCGACACCATCGGACCCATCGCCCGGCCCAAGAACGTCTGGATCGTCCCCGACATGCCCAAGACCCGCTCGGGCAAGATCATGCGGCGGGTCCTCACCGCCATCTCGACCCGGGGGAACACCGGTGACATCACCACCCTGGCCAATCCCGACGTGGTGGAGGAGATCCGGAAGACCGTCCAGGGCTGAAACCGCCCCCGTACGTGCAAGGCGACCGGGCTGGGCCCGGTCGCCTTGCGTGGGGGAGCCGGTCCGGGGCTATTCGGCCTCGGCCTTG
>DAIDKC010000148.1 GCA_027451045.1 Holophagaceae bacterium
GCCTCATTGTGACGCTTGGCTGCAGCCGCATGCGCCTCCCGGCTACCGTCGGAGGCAGCATGCTCGCTGTACGACAGGATCCGTGTGGCGAGATGGGGGGAGTGAGGTCTTGTACCACCCCCTCCCGATGCTTTGTGCCAAATCGTGTACCACTCATTCAGACTTCGGGGCACTTTCCAGCACTTAGATCACCATTTTCACCCTCGTCTGGGTCCGAATTCGGCAGGTTCGTGCCACAAAACGAAACCCCCGAAACCAAGTGGTGACGGGGGTTTGGTGGCGGAGAGTGAGGGATTCGAACCCTCGAACGCCTTTTGGACGTTACACGATTTCCAATCGTGCTCCTTCGGCCACTCGGACAACTCTCCGGGGCTCCGCGCGGGGCGCGGGGAAGGGGAATGCTAGCACGGGCCTGGCCTTCGGCCAAGGGCGCCTACAGGGCGTGGTGCTTGTAGAAGTACCAGGCGGAGAGGCCGAAGCCGATCACGACGACGGCGAACCGCACGACGCGGCGGCCCACCCGGTGGGCCATGTGGGCGCCGAAGAGGCCGCCCCCCATGGCCGCGAGGGCCATGAGCAGCGCCAGGTGCCAGACGATGTTGCCGGGATGCCGGACGAACTCGGTGACGATGAAGGTGACGATGGCGATCCCGTTGATGGAGAGGGCCAGGAAGTTCTTGAGGCCGTTCATCTGGTGGATGTCGGTGAGCCCCAGCAGGCTGAGGGCCGCCAGCATGAGGATGCCGATGCCGGCGCCGAAGTAGCCGCCGTAGATTCCCACCAGGAACTGGAACGCGATGGCGCCGATCCACCAGCCCGGCGTGCGCTCGCGGCTGCCGACGCGCTTGAGGAGGCGGGAGGCGGGCTCGTGGGCCGCAAGCAGCAACGTGGCCACGAGGATGAGCCAGGGGATCAGGTGGGCGAAGACCGAGGCGGGGGTGATCATCAGCAGCCAGGCGCCCAGCGCCCCGCCCAGGAGCGAGGGGGGCACCAGCCGGAGGGCGAAGGAGCGGGTGCCCTTCAAGTCCTCCCGATGGCCCAGGAAGCCCCCCATGGAGCCGGGCCAGAGGGAGAGGGTGCTGGTGACGTTCGCCTGGGGCCCCGCCAAACCGATACCGAGCAGGGCCGGGAAGGTGATGAGGGTCCCGCCCCCGGCGATGGCGTTGATGGATCCCGCGGCGAAGGCCGCGGCCATGACCGTGAGGGTGGTGCCGATCTGCATGGGATCCACCATGCCATGAAGCCGTGGTGAAGCCGAACTGCCTTCAGTCCACCCGCAGGATCGCCACCGCGCCGCCGCCGTAGCCGGGCAGAAGCTCGAGGTCACCCGCCCCCTGCTCGATCCGGAGCAGATGCCCCTGCCCCAGGTGCAGGTCCAGGACCGGCACGGAGACAGTGCCCCAGGGAACGAACACCAGCGTCGTGGAGGCATCCAGGGCCAGGCGGATCGGCCGATCGAGGGCCCTCGATTCAAGCCGTGCCCGGCAGCGGCTGGGATCGGCCATGAGGTTGAAGTCCCGGCAGGGACCGCCCAGGAGGTCCGCCCGGGCCGGCCACCCGCCGTCGAAATGCACAGGGTCCAGAGGCCGGTCCAGGCGCACCTGGCCATGGGGGCCGAAGTCGAGCTGGAATCCGTCGCCCGCCAGCAGGAGCAGGGTGCGCTCGAGCCCCGGGAAGGCCGAGAAGGGGCCCGAGGCCGCCACCTCGGCGGTGCTCAGGCGCCAGGCGAAGCCGGTGTCGAAGGTGGCGCCAGGGGGGTCCACGGCCAGTTCCAGGGTGGTGCCGCCGCCGTTCTTCCAGGGCATCCGGCGGGCATCGCGGAGGGTCGTTCGCGTCCAGGGCATCAGGCCTCCAGGTCCCGGGCCTCGGCCGGGGTCAACCGTTTCCAGGGCAGGGGCAGGAAGGCGGCCACCCGGCGCCGGTACTTTCCGTAGCGTTCGCCGTAGAGGGCGAGGAGCTTGCGTTCCTCCAGCCGGGACCCGACCCCGAAATAGGCGGTGATCCAGAGCGCCGACACCAGGCGCAGGGCCGTCATGTCGCGGGTCCACACCAGGACGAGCGACACGGCGTACCAGGGGTGCCGCACGAAGCGGTGGAGGCGGCTGATGCGGAAGGGCTCGCCATCGCCGCCATCCTGCCGCCCCTCCCGCCAGGCCCTCCAGCCGAGGAAAGCGCCCAGGTCGTAGGTGGTCCCGGCCAGCAGGAGAACCGCCACTGCTGCGGTGGCGAGGCCGTCGGCCCCCCAGGCGGCGGCGCCTCGCCAGCGCCAGAGGAAGGGACCGGGATCCCGGACCAGCCAGAGCAGGAAGGGTGCCAGGGTCGCCAGGGCGATCCCGTTGTAGACAAGACGATAGGCGGGCATGAGGCGAGGCCACCGCGCCGCGGCCCAGGCCTTGGCCCTCCGGGAGGCCAGGAGCGAGTGCAGCAAGCCGTAGCCCAGCCAGGCGGTGGACAGGACCGGGAGCGAGGGGATCCCCATGGGGACAGGGTGGCCCGTCCCCGTGCCCGGCGGAAGAGGAAGGCGGACCCGTCCCGGGGTATCCTGGCGGGATGCACCTGGACTGGCCGTCTTCCGCCCGCGTTGTGCTGGCTGCCGCCGGCTTATGGGCGTTCTATCTGCTGGTGCGGACACCGGGTCCCGTGTCCCTCCGCCTCCTGGGTCTCTACCCGAAGCGGTTCGGCTCCGCCCTGGCGGGCTGGGCCGCCCGCCGGAACCTGCCCCCATCCTGGCGCGATCCGGTGCTGGGCCGGTTCGTCCGGGCCTACCACCTCGACATGGCCGAGGCCGAGCACCCCCTCGAGGCGTACCCGAGCCTCCAGGCCCTGTTCACCCGGCGGCTGAAGCCCGGGCTCCGGCTCCAGGCTGTCGCGGTCCCCGGCTTCGTGAACAGCCCTGTGGACGCCCGCATCATCGCCTGCGGCCGCATCGAGCAGGACACGGCCATCCAGGCCAAGGGCCTGCCCTATCGCATCACCGAACTGCTGAAGCACGATCCCGCCGCCCGGCGCTTCGAGGGGGGACACTACCTCACCCTCTACCTGTCGCCGAAGGACTACCACCGGATCCATGTGCCCCTCGAGGGCCGGGCCACCGCCGTCTCCCGCGTGGAGGGTGAGCTGTGGCCGGTCAACGACGCCAGCACGAATGCCGTGGCCCGCCTCTACGAGCGCAACCGGCGCGCCACCTGGACCGCCCTGGGCACGGGGGCCGACGAGGGACTGGAAGTGGCCGCGGTGCTGGTGGGGGCCACCCATGTGGGCGGCGTGGTGATTGATCCCCGGTGGCTCGACGGACGGAAGCTGCCGAAGGACGGGGGCTTTCCCCTCCCCGGGCTGCCCTGTCTCCCGGGCGACGACCTGGGAACGTTCGAGTTCGGCTCCACGGTGGTGCTCCTCGTGGCCGGCCCCCGGGCCCAGGACTGGCTGCCCAGCCGGACGCAGGGCGATGTGAAGGTGGGGCAGCGGCTGGGGGCGTTCCGGTGAGCGAAGCGGATCTCTTCCAGCAGGCCCCCCTCTGGGACGAGGGCGGCGACCTGCCGGGCGCCCTGGAAGCCCTCTTCACGGCGGCCGGGGAGGTGCTGGACCTGGCGCGGCTGCGGGAACTGACGGGGCTCGGAGACGGAGCGCTCCTCCAGGGCATCGAGAAGCTGCAGGAGCGGCTTCAGGGCACATGCGGACTGCGGCTCCTGGAGGTGGGCGGAGGCTGGCGCATGGCCACCCATCCGGCCTACAAGGAACTGGTGTCCAGGCTCGTGACCGTGACCCGGAGCGGCAAGCTCACGCCAGCCCAGATCGAGACCCTGGCCATCATCGCCTACCGGCAGCCCATCACCATCACTGAACTCAATGCCATCCGCGGCGTCACCAGCAGCGCCAATCAGGTCAAGAGCCTCCTGGAACGGGAACTCATCACGCCTGCAGGCCGCAAACCGGTCGTGGGCCGACCCATGATGTACGCCACCACCCGGTCCTTCCTGGTGCATTTCGGCCTCCGCAACCTCCACGACCTCCCGCGTCTCGGGGACTTCGGCGAGGGCCGCCTGGAAGCCGAAGCCCTGGCTGCACTTGAGCCCCCCCTGCCTGCGGACGGGCTCTTCGGTACTGGAGTCCAGGCCGCCGCGTCCCACGATCCCGAAGAAGGTTCCGAACCATGAGCCACGCTCAGCCCGCCTCCACGGTCCAGGTCCAATCCGCCGCTCCCAGGAAGCCCTGGAGCCCCACCGGCCTGGTCTTCCAGACCTGGCAGAAGGGCCTGCTCCTGGTGTTCTTCCTGGGGATCCTCTACCTCCGCCTGTGGCGGAGGAAGCAGACCCGGACCGTGGTGTGCAGCCACTGCGGCAAGAAGAACCCGCCCCATCTCCTGAACTGCCAGAAGTGCGCGGCACCCCTGATGCAGCTCTGACCCGGAGCCCCGCCGGGGGGGCCACGCGCGGACAGCCCGGCAGGGGGGCGGGATCAGAACTCGATGTCGATGCCGGATTCCTCGGCCAGGTCGTTCTCCTCGCCCAGCACCTCGCAGGCGGCCCCGTACATCTGGAGCACGGCGGTCTTGCGGTTGCTGAGGCTGGTGAGCAGGTCCTTCACCCGCTGCACCTCCGAAGCGATGGTGTTGTTGATCTGATCCACTTCCTGCCTGCACCGCTGGCGGGTGGTCTCGTAGAAGGCTTTCTGATCGTTGCTGAGGTCCATCGGGTACTCCATTCCATGGGAAAGAATCATGATACAGGGTGATCGGACAAGGGGCGCGCAGAATGCGGCGCGGATCCGCGGTGGTTCAGCGGGCGGCAACCGCCCACAGCAGGACGGCCAGGAGGGCCGCCAGGAGGAGGATGAGGGGGAGCAGCCAGCGGGGGCGTAGGCGGGAGCCGCCCTCGACCTGGAGGCCGGGCGACGGGGGAAGGCCCGGGAGGGTCCTGGGCCTCACGCGGGTGGCGGTCTCCCCCGCCGGTGCCGCTGGCAGAGGATAGGTCCCGCTGGTGCGGCCTGCCGACTGGGGGAACCGCGCCGAGACCAGGGCCTCCAGGCGCTCCATGGGCCCCGCAAGCAGCGCCTCGACGTACTCGGCGACGTCGTGCTCCGTGATGGGGGTTCCCTGGTGCTGGAGAAAGTCCCTCAGGTCCCTTTCCATGAAGCGGGCCGAAGGATACCGGTGCTCGACATTCTTCTGCAGGGCCCGGCTGACGATGGCCGCCATCTCCTTCGACACCGAGGGCTTCAGGGCCTGGAGATCGGCGACGCGGCCGAGGCGGACCTTCTCCAGCACCCCCAGTTCGGAATCCGCCTGGAAGCAGCGCTCGCCGGTGATCAGCTCGAACAGCACAAGCCCCAGGGAGTAGAGGTCGGAGCGGTTGTCCAGGGGCTGTCCCGTGGCCTGCTCAGGGCTCATGTAGAGCAGCTTGCCCTTGAGGGCACCCGCCACGGTGTGGCTGGCCTTGCTGGCGGCCTTCGCGATGCCGAAATCCACCAGCTTCACCGCACCTTCGGTGGACAGGAGGATGTTCTGGGGGCTGATGTCGCGGTGGACCAGCTTCAGCTCCCGGTCGTCGAAGCCCCGCTTGCGGTGGGCGTAGTCCAGGGCGGCCGCCACCTTCATCGCCACGAAGGCTGCCACCTGCTCCGGGAAGGGGATCCCGAACTCCCTCGCGCGCTTCAGCAGGGTCCTGAGGTCCCGCCCGTTCACGTACTCCATGGCGATGTAGTAGGAGTTCCCGGCCTTCCCCAGGTCGAAGATCTGCGCGATGTTCGGGTGGGTCAGCTGCGCTGCCAGCTTGGCCTCGTCAATGAACATCGTGACGACGTCCTCGTTGTCGCTGAAGTGGGGCAGGATGCGCTTGATGGCGACGATCTTCTGGAAGCCCTGGACGCCGCGCTGCTGGGCCTTGAACAGCTCGGCCATGCCGCCCACGGCAATCTTCTCGAGGAGGTAGTAGTTCCCGTACTCCTCCAGAACCCGGCCCTCCGGCAGGAGGCCGGACGGCGCCTGGGGCGAGGGCGGTCCGGCCGCAGGAGGCTCCGGGACCTCGGGGACGGCCGGGCGTCCGAAAGGGTCATGCACCCCGGAGATCCCGCTCAGGGTGAAGTCCGTGGGCCCGGGCGGCGGGGCCGCGACAGGCGGTCGGGAGGGAACCTCCGGCACCAGCGCCTCCACCTGCTGCAGGACGTCTCCGAAGATCTCCTCGGCGGTCAGGCTGGGAGGCGCGGCAGCCTTGAGAGGCCTGGATGGAGCGGGGCGGGGCGGGGCCTCCAGCTCCTGGAGCAGGTCCCCGAAGAGATCCTCGGAGGTGAGGCGGGCCGAATCGGGACGGAACCGGCGGAGGGAGGCCGCGAAGTCCTGGTCGGGTTGGGTTCGGGCCAGGAATCCCTGGACGCTGATGCCGGGCGTTCCGCCACTGCCCCCGGTGGCGCTCTCGGCGAGCACGAGGACCGGCAGGCCGGGCTTCCGTTCGCGCAAGGCCCGGGCCAGGGCATAGTCCTCGGGCCCCGGAGCGGGGGCGGCCAGGAGAAGGAGATCCGGAATCGGGTCCCGGGTGTCCGCCTCGGGGGCGCGCACCCAGCGGACCTGCCAGCCATCGGACTCCATCGCCGTCACGAGCCCCGGAGTCCGCATGGACTCTCCATCAACGATCATCAGCAGAGGGCGGGGCATGGGGATTCCGGCAGATGCCCCAGGGTAGCGGCACGACCTGCTTAGAGCCAATGGCACAAATTCCAGGTTTTGCCTCGATTCCCGAGGGCATGTGCGGTAAGCTCGTCCCTTGGCCGTACCCCGGAGGTCCAGGGCGGCGGCGATGCCACGCGGAAGGAGGTGCTCCCCATGCCTTTGGTCAAGGTCAAAGAAGACGAAACCTTCGAGTTCGCCCTTCGTCGCTTCAAGCGGAAGTGCGAAAAGTCCGGGATCCTCAGCGAGCTGAAGAAGCGCCAGCACTATGAGAAGCCCAGCGCCAAGCGCAAGCGGAAGATGCTCGCCGCGCGGAAGAAGACCCTGAAGCGGCTGGCCCAGGAACGCCGGATGATCGGCTGATCGGCTGATCTGCCTGGGGGAATCCGCAAGGTGGTCTCGCGCATGAGCGCCGCGAATGCCGAGAAGAAGACCCTGAAGCGGCTGGCCCAGGAACGCCGGATGATCGGCTGATCCCTGCCCACCGCCCCGACGAAGACTCCGGAAGGCCCGCACCAGCGGGCCTTCCGCTTGGCTGTAGGCTGATGCGTGGATGCCGATGCATCCACCTCCTCCCATGAATCCCGAACTCCAGGCCCTCGAATTCCCCGAAGCGGTCCGCCTCGTCCAGGCAGGGGCCCGCACGGCCGCGGCCAAGGTGGCCCTTGGCGCGATGGACCCCTGGGATGGCCTGGCCGGTCTCCGGCGCCTGCATCAACTGGAACTGCAGGAGGCCTGGTCCCAGGCTCCGGATCGCCTGCCGATCCTTCCCCTGGACGAGGCCCTCGAGGCGCTGCTCGATCCGGCTGGCTGGCTCCAGCCCCAGGATTGGCGTCAGTTGCGGGAGGGGCTCCAGGCCCTGGCGATTTTGCTGCGGAGCCTGGCGGGACTGGCCTGGCCCGAATCGAGACCCGCGCCCCCAGGGGTGCACCTCGGCATTGACCGGCTCCAGGTGACGGCCGCGCTGCTGCCGGATCCGGCCCCCATCGCCGATCGCCTCGCCCGGGCCTTCAACCGGGACGGCGAGCTGGATCCCCTGCGCATCCCGGGGCTCGCCGAACTGCACCGGAAGCGGCAGGGGGCCCTCCAGGCCGTTCAGAACAAGCTCCAGCGCCTGCTCCGGGAGAGCCCGGACGCCTTCAGCGACCCCTTGGTGGTGGAGCGCAACGGGCGGCTCTGCCTGCCCGTGCGCCAGGAGCGGCGCGGGCTGGTCCCAGGGCTCGTGCTGGACTGCAGCGGCAGCGGTGCGACGGTGTTCGTCGAGCCCATGGAGGCCGTGCCCCTGAACAACGCCTTCGTGGAGGCGGACGGTGAGTACACGCAGGCCGTCCATGCCTTCCTTCGCGACCTCCTGGCGGACCTCAGGAACCGCCGGGAGGACTTCCTCCGCTGGCGGGATCTCCAGGCCCTGGCCGACCAGGCCCTGGCCCTCCTGCGCTGGGCGAACCTCTGCGACGGGCGCCTGCCCGAGGTGGAAGCCGATCCCAAGCAGGGCCGGCTCTGCCTGCTCGAGGCCCGCCATCCCCTGCTGCTGCCCGCGGTGCGGGAGGCCATGGGCCTGGAACCCCTGCCCCATCCCGTGGTCCCCCTGAACCTGGTCCTGGAGTCGGAACGGCCGGGGCTGGTCATCTCCGGCTCCAACACGGGCGGCAAGACCGTGGTGCTGAAGACCGTGGGCCTCCTCTCCGCCCTGGCCGCCTGCGGCTGCGCGATCCCGGCCCGGGAGGGCACGCGCTTCCCGGCGCTGCCGAGCCTCCACGCGGACATTGGCGACCACCAGACCCTGGTGGGCAGCCTCTCCACCTTCAGCAGCCACGTCCTGCACCTCAGGACCATCCTGGAGGGTGTCGCGGATGGCGGCCTGGTGCTGCTGGACGAGCTGGGAACGGGAACCGATCCCAAGGAGGGGGCGGCCCTGGGCATCGCGCTCCTGCAGGCCCTGTCCCGCCGGCGCTGCTGGGTGCTCTGCTCCACCCACCTGGGCGAGATCAGCCAGTGGGCCCTGCGCCATGCGCGGTTCCAGAACGCCTCCGTCCAGTTCGACGAGGCCAGGATGGCTCCCACCTACCGCCTCCTGGTGGGCCAGCCCGGCCAGAGCCGGGCCCTCGCCATCGCCGCCAAGCTGGGGCTCCCCGAGCGCCTGCTGGAGCATGCCGAGAGGGTGCTGGGACGACGGGAGCAGGACTGGCGCGAGTTCCTGCGGCAGCTGGAGGCCGAGCGGACGCGGCTCCAGGAGGAGGGGGAGACCCTCCGCCAGCGGGAGGCTGCGGTCGCCAAGGACCAGGCCATCCTCCGCCAGCGGGAGGAGAAGCTCCGCGCCGACCGGGAGGCCCTCCAGCGCGACTCCCGGGAACGGATCGCCCGGGTGCTGGACCTCCTCGACCACGAGGGCAAGCGCCTCGTGAAGGAGCTGAAGGAGCGGCAGAAGGAACCCTCGGTGAACGCCGATCGGCTTGGCACGGAGGCCCACGAGCGGGTGAAGCGGCTCTCCCGCATCGCCGAGGCGGAGCTGGGAGGGCGCGGCGCCCGGCGGCCGGAGCCCGCCCCGGAGGTGCGCGAGGGCGGCTATGCCCGCCACCGGGGGCTGGGCGTGGAGGGCAAGGTCGCAGTCCTGAAGGGCGATCGGGTCACCCTGGAGACCCCCCAGGGGCGGCGCCTGGAGTGCCGGGTGGGCGAGCTGGAACCCATCGGGGCCCGGGAGGCTGCGCCGAGACCCTCGGGAAGGGTCCGGGTGAGCGCCGAGGCCCGGGACATCGAGTCCGAGATCAACCTCATCGGGCGGGCCAGCGACGACGTGGACAGCGAGATCTACCGGTTCGTGGAGGAGGCCCTGGCGGGGGGAAGGCGGTACATCCGCATCGTCCACGGCCACGGGACGGGGAAGCTCAAGGCGGCCGTGCGGGAAGCCCTGCGGGGGCATCCGGGCATCCAGAAGGTGGAGGATGCCCCCCAGGCCCAGGGGGGATCCGGCGCCACCGTGGTGACGCTCCGGTAGGAATCCGGCCTGCCTCTCGAAATTCAACTTCCGCTGCGCCGGGGCCGATGCCGTGCCCATCGTGTCTCCACAAGGGGCTGCCATGGCGTTCTGGAACAACCTCACGATCCGCAAGAAGCTGATCTACTCGATCCTGGCCCTGGCCGTGGTCCTGGGGGCCTCCGCCACGGTCGTCTCCCTCTGGAAGCTGGATTCCGCCCTCAATGCGGGCCTGGGCCTCAAGTCCTCCAGCCTGGCCCGGCTGGTGGCGGACAACGTCCAGTCTGGCGTCCAGTTCGAGGACCTCGGCCTCGTGGGCAAGGGTCTCGGTGCCCTCAAGGATGACGCCCAGATCACCCAGGCCCTTGCCATCAGCACGGATCCCACCACCCACGCCGTCCGGGTCCTGGCCAGCTCCAAGCCCCGGGACGGGGTCCAGCTGGACCTCAACGGGATCGCAACCCGGTTCCTCGCCGCGGCCGCCAAGGCCGATCTCACCAAGAACACTCTGTCCCTGGACTGGGACAACTACATGCTGGTGGGTGCCCTGGTGAAGATTGATGGCGCCCAGACCAACAGCTACGTGGTGCTGGTGGTGAACCGGGACCAGCTCCGCCATGACCAGCTCCAGGCCCTGCTGGGGATGCTGCTCCTGGGCGCCTTGATGATCGCCCTGGGCTTCGGGGCGGCCTGGATGCTGGGCAACGCCATCGTCACGCCCCTGGAGAACATCCAGCAGCGCATGCGCGACATCTCCGAGGGGGAGGGCGACCTCACCGCCCGCCTGGAGGTGCATGGCACCGACGAGATTGCCCAGCTGGCCACGCACTTCAACCGCTTCGTGGAGAACATCCACGGCATCGTGCAGCAGGTGATGGCCATCTCGACCAACATCGCCTCGGGCTCCCTCCAGATGTCCGCGGGCATGTCGGAGATGCACAGCACCGCCCAGAGCATCGCCGAGGCAGCTGAGACCCAGAAGGGCAGCGTCAACACCACCACCAGCAGTGTCCAGGCCATCGCGGGAGCCTCCCAGACGGTCTACGCCAGCGTCTCCGAGGCCCTCAAGACCTTCGACCAGGCCCAGCAGGCCGCCGCCAAGGGCGGGACGGCCGTGGGTGGCGCGGTGTCCGGCATGCAGGCGATCAACCAGAACTCCAAGCAGATCGGCAACATCCTCACGGTCATCACCGAGATCGCCAACCAGACCAATCTGCTCTCCCTCAATGCCGCCATCGAGGCCGCCAAGGCGGGCGAGCACGGCAAGGGGTTCGCCGTGGTGGCCGAGGAGGTCCGCAAGCTGGCGGAGCGAAGCGCCACGGCCGCCAAGGAGATCACAGCCCTGATCCAGACCTCCGACCGATCCATCGGTGACGGCACCAAGATGGTCAACACCGCCGGTGAGGCGCTCCAGGCCATCCAGGCCGCCATCACCGCCCAGGCGGAGCGGATGAAGGCCATCGGTGAACAGAGCCAGGTCCAGAGCCAGGACAGCCAGCGGGTGGTGGATGCCATGGGCAGCCTCACCGGCATCGCAGAGCAGAACGCGGCCGCCATGGAGGAGATGGCCGCCACTATCAAGGAGTCCACCCGCCCCGTGGACGAGCTGAGCCATCTCGCCGAGCAGCTCAACTCCATCGTGGCCCGGTTCAGGATCTGACACCGGCGTGGGAGCCGGTCATCCCATGACAGGGAAGGGGGGCCTCCCGGGGGAACACCTCCGGGAGGCCCCGGTCACCCTGGGGCTCTGGGTGCGTTCGGCGGCCTACCTGGCCTGGCTCGTCCTGACCGTCATCCCCTACGGCACCGTGGTGGTGCTGGCCTCCCTGGTCATGAAGGGCGAGCCGCTCTATCGGCTCTGCCTCGGATGGGTGCGCCTCGCCCTGTGGGGCTCGCGGGCCTTCTGCGGGATCCAGGCGCAGGTGCAGGGACTGGAGCACCTCCCCAGCGGTCCGCTGATCCTGCTCGTGAAGCACCAGTCGGCCTGGGAGACCCTGGCCCTGCCCCTCCTCATGCCCCGGCCGCTCAGCTATGTGTTCAAGCGCGAGCTGCTCTACATCCCGTTCTTCGGCTGGTCGCTCGGCCGGCTGGACATGGTGCGCATTGACCGGAAACGCCGCGCGGAGGCCTTCGACCGGTTGGCCCAGCAGGGGGCCCGCCTCCTCGCCCAGGGCGACTGGATCATCCTGTTCCCGGAGGGGACCCGGACGCTCCCGGGCACCCGGGGTCCCTACAAGCTGGGCGGAACCCGGCTGGCCATCGCCACGGACACGCCGGTGCTGCCCATCGCCGTCACATCGGGCCACTGCTGGCCCCGGCAGGCGTTCATCAAACGGCCGGGCACCATCCATGTCTCCGTGGGCCGGCCCATCGCGCCCGCCGGACGGAGCGCCGAGGACCTGATGGCCGAGGTGGAGGACTGGATCGAATCGGAGATGCGGCGCCTCGATCCGGAGGCCTACGCGCCTACCGGAGCTTGAGGGAACTCAGGGCCAGGATCGAGCACACGATGGCGGTGATCCAGAGCCGGATGACCACCTTGGTCTCCTCGAGGCCGCCAAGCTCCATGTGATGGTGGAAGGGCGCCATCCTGAAGATCCGCTTGCCGCCCCTCAGCTTGTAGCTGCCGACCTGGAGGATCACGCTCATCGCCTCCAGCACGAAGAGGCCGCCGGCGATGACGAGCAGCAGCTCCTGCTTGATGATCACGGCCACCGTGCCGAGCGCCCCCCCCAGGCCCAGGGAGCCCGTGTCGCCCATGAAGATCTCCGCGGGGTGGGCGTTAAACCACAGGAAGCCCATGCAGGCCCCGGCCACCGCGCCCATGAACACCGTGAGCTCGGCCCCGCCGGGGACGTGGGGGACCACCAGGTAGGCGGCGATCTTCACATGCCCCACGGCGTAGGCCAGGATCGCGAAGGTGAAGGAGACGATGAGCGTGCCACCGGCGGCGAGGCCGTCCAGCCCGTCGGTCAGGTTCACCGCATTGCTCGTGCCCACCATCACCAGCCAGATCCAGGGGATCAGGAAGATGCCCACATCCGGCTTGAAGTTCTTGAAGAACGGCACGGAGAGCTGGCTGGTGGCCGTACCCCGGAGGCCGAAGTGGAGGATGAGCCACGCCACCAGGAGGGAGATGGCCGTCAACCAGGTCATCTTCTGCCAGCTGGTGAGCCCGAGGTTCTGCCTGCGCAGCAGCTTCTTGGCGTCGTCGAAGGCGCCCACCATGCCGAATCCCATCATGGCGAGGAGCACAGCCCAGATGGCGCCGTTGGTGAACTCGCACCAGAGCACGGTGGAGACGGTGATCACCAGGAGGATGAGGATGCCGCCCATGGTGGGGGTTCCGGCCTTGCTCTGGTGGCGCTCCGGGCCCACGTCGCGGATGTGCTGGCCCATCTTCAGCGCCGTGAGGGTCCGGATGACCCATGGCCCCAGCAGCAGGCTCAGCACCATGGCAGTGGCGGCAGCCATGGCCGCCCGGAACGTGATGTAGCGGAACACGGAGAAGCCGGGCACCACGTCGTGAAAGGGATAGAGCAGCCAGGGGATCATGGGCGAGGTCCGGAGTCGAGGGGGCGGTGGGCGAGAAGCCTGTCCACGGCGCGTTCGGCCCGCCAGTAGCGGCTTCCCTTCACCAGGATACGGGCGGCGGGTGGAATGGCGGAAAGTCCGTCGGCAACATCCCTGAGAGACTCGAAATCCGCGAAGGCGGCAGCCCCTGGACCGAAGCCCCGCGCCAGATCGGCCGCGAACTCCCCGAAGGCCCAGAGCCGCGAGAGGCCGGCCGCCTTCAGCGCCCGGCCCGTCGCCTCGTGGAGTGCCGCCGCGCCCGGCCCCAGCTCCCGCATGGAACCCAGCACCCCGACGGCCTCGCCTCCGCGGAGCGTCAGCAGGGCCTCGGTGCAGGCGAGGATGGAATCGGGGCTGGCGTTGTAGCTTTCGTCCAGGATCCAGCCTCCCCCCTCGAAGGGGTGGAGCCTGCCGCGCCCGGCCTCGGGTTCCACGGAGCCGAGGCCCAGGGCCACCGCTTCGGGGCGGAAGCCCGCATGGATCGCGATGGCGCCCGCCAGGGCCGCGTTCCGCACCTGGTGGAGGCCACGCAGGCGGAGATGGACCGGGACGGTCCCGCGGGGCGTCCGCAGACGGAACCGCTGGCCTGCGGCGCCGAGGGATTCGGCGTCCTCCCAGCCGTAGGCGGCCCCCTCTCCCACGGGGAGCGGTTCAACGTGGGCCGCCCAGGGCTGCTGCGCAATCCACCGGCACCATGGATCGGATGCGGGGAAGGCCCAGGCGCCGCCCTTCCGCAGTCCGGCCACCAGTTCCCCCTTGGCTTCGGCGATGCCCTGCTGGCCACTGGGGAAATTCTCCAGGTGGGCTGTCCCGATGACGGTCACCACGCCGAAATCCGGGGGCGCGATCCCGGTCAGCTGCCGGATCTCCCCGGGAGTGCTCATGCCCATCTCCAGGACCGCGGCGCCGAGGCCCGAAGGCAGGGTCGCCAGGGCTTCAGGAAGGCCCAGGGTGTTGTTCCGGTTGCCGGGGGTCTTCCAGCCCCCCGTGGCGCCTGCGAGCAGTTCCTTGGTGCTGGTCTTCCCCACGCTCCCCGTGACGCCGAACACTGCGCGGGGACGCACGGCGGCAAGCCGCTCCCTGCCCCACTTCTGGAGCGCCGCGAGGGTGTCGGGCACGACGAGCTGGGGAAGGTCCAGGGCCTGGGGGTCATCCACCAGGAGGGAGGAGGCGCCCTTTGCCGCAGCCTGGCCGCAGAAGGCGTGGCCATCGCGGTCGGCGCGGAGGGCCACGAAGCAAGCTCCCGGTTCCAGCGTGCGGGTATCCAGGCTCAGCGCGCAGGGGGCCACGGCTCCGTCGCCGAGGAGCTCGCCGCCGATCCGGGCAGACACTTCGGACAGGGACCAGAGCTGATTCACGGTCGCCCTCCCAGCACGGTTTCGACCGCCCCGCGGTCGCTGTAGGGATGCTTCACGCCCTGGATCTCCTGGTAGGGCTCGTGCCCCTTCCCGGCGAGCAGCAGCAGGTCGCCGGGGCGGCAGGCGGCAAGGGCCTCCTCCACCGCCACCCGGCGGTCCACCCTCCGGTGGTAGCGCTCCCGGTTCCTGCGGAGGTCCTCCGGAATCCCCGGGGCGGCATCGTCCAGGATCCGCTCCGGGTCCTCCGTCCTCGGGTTGTCGCTGGTGTGCCAGAGGATGTCGGCCCCCCTTGCGACGGCCGCCGCCATGAGGGGGCGTTTCGTGCGGTCGCGGTCGCCGCCGCAGCCGAAGAGGACGTGGAGCCTGCCGCCGGGGGGCAGGAGGCGCCGACCCTCGGCAAGCAGCTTCTCCAGCGCATCGGGCGTGTGGGCGTAGTCCACCATCACGCCGAATGGCTGGCCGCAGTCCACCCGCTCCAGCCTTCCGGGCGCTCCCGTCACGCCCGGGACCGCCGCCACCAGGGGCGCCAGGTCGAAGCCCGCCTCCGCACAGGCCGCCAGCGCGGCCAGGAGGTTGCTCACGTTGAAGCGGCCCAGGAGGGGGCTCGACACGTCCCAGCGTCCGCTAGGCGCCTCCAGCCTGAAGCGGGTCCCGGTGGGCCCGAGGGCTACGTCCGAGGCCCGGTAGGTGGCGGCCTGATCCTCCAGGCCATAGCTCCGGGCACTGGGCCGGAGGTCCAGGATGCGGCGCCCCCAGGGATCATCCCCGTTCGCCAGGAAGTGGGCGCACTGGTCCGCGAGCCGGAACTTGGCCTGGAAGTAGGCCTCCAGGGTCCCGTGGTAGTCCAGGTGGGCCTGGGTGAGGTTGGTGAAGACGCCCACGCTGAAGCGTGCCCCATGCACCCGCCCCAGGCAGAGGGCATGGCTGCTGACTTCCACCGCCGAGGCGCGGTCGCCGGCATCCACCGACCGGCGCAGCCACCGGTAGAAGGCGGGGCTCTCGGGGGTGGTCCGGATGGCGTCCTCCTCGAGGCCGCCCGCGGCGTTCATGACGGTCCCGATCAGCCCGCACCCCGTGCCGGCACCCCGGAGGAGCTGGCGGATGAGGGTGGTGGTCGTGGTCTTGCCGTTGGTCCCGGTGACGCCGATCAGGGCCAGGAGCGT
>DAIDKC010000149.1 GCA_027451045.1 Holophagaceae bacterium
CTGATGATCTCCGCCAGCCACAATCCGCCAGAGGACAACGGCCTGAAGGGCTTCAACGAGCGGGGCGAGAAGCTCGAGGAGGACCAGGAACAGGCGATCGAGGCGGCCTTCGAGACAAGCCGGAACGCCCTGCCGGAAGCCCCCCCGCCCGCCCGGATCCCCCTCGCACCCTACCTCGCGCACCTCGGGGGCATGGATCTCCCCGCGGATTTCCGCCTCGTGGTGGACTGCGCCCATGGGGCTACGGCGGAGGCGGCCCGTGCGCTGCTCCGCGGGGAGCACATCCGCTGGATCGGCGTGCCTGCGGACGGGCAGCGGATCAACGTGGGCGTGGGCTCCACCCACCTCGACACCCTGAAGGCCGCCGTCCGGGAGGCCGGCGCGCACCTCGGCGTGGCCTTCGACGGGGACGGCGACCGCTGCCTGCTGGTGGACGCCCACGGGCGCGAGGTGGACGGGGACCAGATGCTCTGGCTCATGGTCCAGGACCGCCTGGCCTGCGGGGACCCGCCCCCCGGGGTGGTGGGCACCGTGATGACCAACGGCGGCCTCGAACTGGCCCTCGAGAAGGCCGGGGTGCCCTTCGTCCGGACCCCCGTGGGGGACAAGTTCCTCCTCCGCGAGATGGGCCAGCGGGGCTGGGATCTGGCCGCCGAAGCTTCCGGGCACGTGATCCAGAAGCGCGTGGGGCCCAGCGGCGACGGGCTGGCCACAGCCCTGGCCATCCTCCGCGCGCTGCTCCACCGTCCCGAGGGGGAGCGCTGGGGCTGGACCTTCCAGCCCTGGCCCCAGCGCCTGGTGAACGTGAAGGCGGCCGCCCGCAAGGAGGTGCATGCGTGTGCGGCCCTGGGCGAGGCCATGGCGGCCGTGGAGCAGCGCTGGGGCCGGGACGTTCGCCAGGTGGTGCGGTGGTCGGGGACGGAGCCGAAGCTGCGCCTCATGGTGGAGGCCCGGGAGGCGGCCTGGGTGGACCAGGCGCTCCTCGAACTGGAGGCTGCAGCCCGCCGCGACCTGGGAGTGGCCTGACATGGCCCCGGACGTCCGGCGGCCGGTGGACCGACTGCTGGTGCTCTTCGCCCTGCTGCTGATGGCCATCGGCATGGTCTGGATCTACTCCGCCTCCGCCATCAGCGCCTCCGAGCACCACGCCGCCTCCACCACCTTCCTGGTGCGCCAGCTCATCGCCGGGGTCATCGGCGTCGTCCTGATGCTGGCGCTCTCCCAGGTGGAGCTCGCGCCCCTCCAGGACCACCCGAGACCGATCCAGGTCGCCTACCTTGTTCTGGTCCTCCTGCTGGCGGCCGTCCTGGTCCTCGGCCCGCGCATCAACGGCGCCCACCGCTGGCTCCGGTTCGGCCCCCTCAGCATCCAGCCTTCGGAACTCTTCAAGCCCCTCTCGGTACTGATCACCGCCGGCTGGATGGTCCGGCACCGGGAGGCCTGGTCCCGCCGCCAGGACTCCCTCCCGAAGCTCATGGGGCTCTTCGGCATCATGGTCGTTCCCCTGGCCCTGATCCTCCGCGAGCCCGATTTCGGGACGACCTTCCTCCTCGTATTCGTCGCGCTCATGGTGGTGTTCCTGGGGGGTGCGCCGAAATGGATCTTCGCCGTGGCCATTCCCACCCTCGGCGCGCTGGGGACCGCCTTCGTGGTGATGTCCCCCTACCGGATGGCCCGCATCACCAGCTTCCTCAATCCCGAGGCGGATCCCCTCGGGAAGGGGCACCAGGCGCTGCAGAGCCTCGTGGCGGTCGGGGACGGCGGACTTTTCGGGGTGGGGCTCGGGGCCGGCCAGCAGAAGCTCTTCTTCCTCCCGGAGGCCCACACCGATTTCATCTACGCCGTCATCGCGGAGGAGGCGGGCCTGGTCGGCACCGTGCTGGTGCTGGCGCTGTTCATGGGGATCCTTTGGCGGGGCTACCGGATCGCCAAGCGCGTCGGGGATCCCTATCTCAAGCTCTGCGCCATGGGATTCGTGCTCCTCCTCGTGGCGCAGGCCCTGATGAACATCAGCGTCGTGCTCTCGCTGGCGCCGAACAAGGGCATCCCCCTGCCTTTCATCTCCTTCGGGCCGAACAGCCTCATCGCCAGCCTCCTCTGCCTCGGCCTGCTGCTCTCCATCAGCAAGGACGCTGGCTCAGCCTAGGCGCATCGGTTCGTCGTCCTCGTCCTCGATGAGCGTGATGTTGGATCCCCCCGAGAGCAGGACCGCATCCTCGTACAGGTTGCGCAGCTTGGGCGCGAAGCGGTCGCCCTGGGCGAGCCGGGGATCGGCCCGCAGGCCGAGGGAACGGCGCACCAGCCCCCGGAGCGTCTCGGCGGGCTGGTCCAGGATCGCCCCCAGCATCTTCAGGGGATTCGTCGCGCCGAGGACGGCCATGGGCGTCGAGAAGATCAGCCGGTGGCCTTCCCAGGCCATGGAGGCGACCATGGGGCGCAGGTCCACGGCCCTGCCCTGCTCCGGATCGCTCCCCTTGGCTGCGCGCACCCATGGGAAGCGATCCGACTCCAGGAAGGCCCGTACGTGGATCCTGGCTTCTTCCAGCCGTTCCGGCGGGCACTCCCAGACCCATTCCGAGGTCCCGGCCAGTTCGACCACGGGCGTGGCGTGGAGGGGCGCCTCCTGCCAGTGGAGCAGAGCAATCCCAGGCGGAAGGCGCAAAGCCAGCCTCCCGACCAGGTGCGCCGCCTCACCGGGGGGGCGCCGGAAGACCGCTTCGCCCCATTCAGCCTCGCCACCGACCTCCGCCGGCAGAGGTGGACCCAGTTGCAGCATCGGCTTCGAGTGATGGCCGAGATCGAGCCCCAGCGGCAGGCCCTCGAGGCGCATCGCCGCAAGGAAGACGCGGTGGAGATCACCGGTATCGAACAGCAGTGCGGGCTCCCGTTTCGCGTAGGTGAAGCGGGCGAGGGTGCGGCTGGAATCGAGGCTCCAGGAGGCTTCGCGACGGGCGCGCGCCCCAGAGGCCTCCTTGGCCAGGGAGGCCGCCAGCGCCCGGAGACCCGGCCCCTCGGGCAGCGCGCGGCGGAGCTCGCGGAACCTCAGGAAGGCCTCTTCCACCAGCCCCTGGGGGGCCAGACCGGGCACGGCGGCGGCCGCCTCGGGCATCCGGCCCTGCCGAAGCGCCGCCGTGAAAGCCGCGAGCGGGGCCGGTTCCTGGGAGGGGGCCATCGCCGCCATGGCCTCCAGGAGCGCTGCGAGATGGGCCTCCCGCGCCAGCGCGGCTGCGGGGATGCTGGAAAGTCGAGGCGGCCTGCTCACCCGTCCAGGATAGTGAAGAAACCGCGCGCCGTCGTCCGTACCACCCATCCGATTTCCACATCCGGTGTGGGAACCCTCGCGGAAACCGCCCCGAAGACCTTGTGCATCAGGCCCCTCCCCGGATGCTGCGTTTCAGAGGCATTCCCGGCGGACCTTCCACCCCTTGACAGACCCCGTGCCACCCGATCCGCGGCCGAGCCGGAACCCCCTCTGGCCAACCAGGAGCGGACAGTCCAAGCTGGAAGCCCACCATGCCCACCGGATCCACCTTCCCGCCCCCGCTCCCCGAGGAATGGCCGTACCAGGATCGCCGGCTCCTGGAGGAGACCGCGTCCTCTGAAGGCCAGGTGCTCCCCGGCCTCGAGGGGAGGTGGCACCTCCGATTGAAGCCGGGTCTCACCCTCGACCATCCCATCGAACCCCTCGGCGGAGCGTTCGGCCGGGGCGGCGTCCTGCGGACCGGCGGGGTGGTTCTCAGGCCCTACCGGCGAGGCGGGCTCCTCCGGCATCTCAATCCCCGGACCTATGCCTCGCCGCGCCGCTTCGCCCGGGAATTCGCAGTCCACGCCGCCTTGTGGGCCGCGGGATTCCCCACGGTGGAACCCCTCGGCTACGCCTGGCGCCGCCACCGCCTCGGTGTCGAGGGCGCCTTCCTTTCGGCCTGGGTGGACGCGCCTCCCTGGCCCCGCCGATGGGACCTCAGCGACCAGGTGCTGCCGGCGCTGAACCAGGCCATCCGCGCCCTCTGCGCCTGGGGACTGTGGTCGCCGGACCTCAACGCCACCAACGTGCTGGTCCATCCCCGGGGCATCCTGCTCCTGGACTGGGACCGGGCCGGCTTCCAGCCCGGTCCCGTTCCCTTCGAGTTCTTCCGGGCGCGCATGGCCCGGAGCCTCGCCCGGCTGGACGCGCCTGCCGCGGTCCAGGCCGCTTTCGCGGCCGGGGCCGCTACAGGACCACCGCATCCTTGATGATCACGGGCTTGACGGGGAGGTTGGGAAAGTCGCTGCGGGGATGGCCCGTCTTGACGTGGCCGATGCGCTCCACCACGTCCATGCCCTGGACCACCTTGCCGAACACGCAGTAGCCCCAGCTCGCATCATTCTTCTTGCTCTTGAAGTCGAGCTCGGGGTTGTTCACGAGGTTGATGTAGAACTCCGCCGTCGCGCTGTCCGGATAGCCCAGGCGGGCCATGCCCACCGTGCCCCGGCGGTTCTTCCAGCCCATGGCGGCGGCCCGGTCGGCTTCGTTGGGGATGGGCGGATCCGTACGCTTCTTGCCCAGGTAGTCCACGTAGCCCCCGCCCTGGATGATGAAGCCCGGGATGACCCGGTGGAAGATGGTGTCTTTGTACTGGCCCCTCCGGACGTACTTCAGGAAGTTCGCCACGGTGAGGGGGGCCGCCTGGGGTTCCAGCTCGAGGACGATCACGCCCATGGTGGTCGTCAGCTTCACCCGCGGCTTGGGCGGAGCGGCCAGCGCGAGGGATGCGGCTGAGAGCAGGACGAGGAGGAGGCGGCGCATGGGGACTCCTGGACGGCGCTCCAGCTTAGCGCCACCCGTGGTTCAGTAGGCCCCCAGGGCCTGGGCCAGGGCATCGCGCTGCGCCTGGAATCCCCGGGTGTCGCGGGCCTGGCGGATCACGTCCCGGGCGGCGTCCGTCTGGCCCAGTCGCAGCAGGGCCTGGGCGCGCATGAGCGCCACCCAGCCGGCCTGGGCCGGATCGGCGGGATGGACGGGATAGAGGGTGAGCGCGCCCTTGGCGTCCCCCCCCTGGAGCCGGAGGTCCGCCACCAGGATGGACAAGGGCTCCCGGGCCGCCCCCTGTTCCCGGGCCCGGGCCAGCCAGCCCTCGGCCTCCTTCAGGCGCGCGGCGGGGGTCTCACCGGCGTCGAGGGGGCGCTGGAGGTAGCTGGTCAGCAGGCGGATCCGTTCGGCACCCGGAGGCAGCCCCCCCAGCAGGGCGCGGAGCGGCTGCCAGCGTCCCAGCGCCAGCAGCGCCCGCGCCCGGAGGAGGGCCTCCTGGGGCGTCCCGCCGCGCGCCGGGAGGAGGGCCAGGACCGCCCGGGGCTGCCCTTCCGGATCGGCCTTGGCCAGGGCGGCCAGCCGCAGCGCGACCCGTTCCTCGGGGGGGGCTTCCAGAAGCAGGGCGGGCATGGCCCCCAGGAGCCCCTGGGAGGCCAGGAGCTGGGCGACACCCAGCCGTTCCTTCGGTTCCAGGGCCCGGAAGGCGCCGGGCTTGAGGCGCGCGAGCAGTTCCCCGGCGTAGCCCTTCGCGAGGCGCTGGTCCACCCAGCCGCGCCAGGCCTTCAGCCAGAGCTCCCGGATGTCCGGCCTCTGGGCGGTGACCACATCCAGGCCATCCACCAGGCGCAGGGCCTCACCCCAGAGGGACCGCGAGACCAGGAGCCGGAGTTCCACCACCTGGGCCCGCCCCTTGGGCAGCCCGTGGCCCCCCTTTCGGATCTCGTCGAGGAGGGCCTGCGCCGTGGGCAGATCCTTGCCCTGGGGCAGCCTGCCGTCCGTCAGGAGGTCCGCCAGCGCAAGGCGGGCCTCGTCCGCTTCGGGAGCCTCCGGGTGGTCCTGGATCAGCTTCCGGAATGCCTGCGCGGCCGCCGCAGCCCGGCCGTGCTGCCCGAGCATCCGCCCGTAGGCCAGCTCGACCCTCGGGAGGAGCGGGCTGCCCGGGAACTGCCGCTCCAGGGACTGCCGGGCGCCATCCGCCTCGGCCTGGTTTCCCGCGGCGCAGAGGACCTCGGCCATGGCGGCCAGTCCGCGTTCAGAGGGCTTCGCATCCCCTTCCAGAGGAAGCAGGCCCTTCACGATGGGCAGCCCCTCGAGGGGACGCCCCTCCTGCACGAGCACCCAGAGGAGCAGTTCCTGGGCGCGGCGTTTCTGCTCCGACGGGATGTCGGAATCCAGGGCCCAGTGGAGGCGCCGCTCGGCGTCCGGGTACCGCTTCCGGTCCACCTCGCCCTCGGCCAGGATCACCTGGGCCTCCGCGGTGTAGGGCGAGCGGGGCCACAGGCGCTCCAGTTCGTGGAGGGGGAATGCGGCTCCGGCCAGGTTCCCGAGGCGTGCGTCCAGCAGGCCCTCGACGTAGAGCACCACCTCCCGTTCCGGCGCGGACGGGGACCGGAAGCTGTGGGCCCGGAGGCGGGTCAGGACGGCCCGGATGGAGGCGGGATCCGTGTCGGTCACGGCTTCCCGGGCCAGCGCGGCGGCCTGGGCGTCGGTGATCCGCCCGTAGGCCGGAACAGCCGGAAGGGCATCCTGCGCCTGCACTCCCCCGGCGACCGTGACCAGCAGCCCCGCAAAGACCGCGATCCGCCTCCGCCCCTTCACGTCAGCCACCGCCCGAGGATGGCCCGCTTGGCCTGCTCGAACTCCTCCTCCGAGAGCGATCCCTTGGCGCGCAGGGCGGCGATCCGCTCGAGATCCGCCAGCGGGTCCTGGGGGGGCTGGGAGACCGGGGCGGAGATCTGGTTGGCGAGGATCTCCATGCGCCCGAGCGTCGTCTCGAGCCGCTCGGCCCGCTGGGTCAGCTCCTGGACCCGCGCCCGGAGCTCATCCCGTTCGTGGGCCAGGGCGCGGCGTTCCATGAGGCGCCGGAGGGTGTTGCGGAACTGGTCAATCTGCATCGGCTTGGTCACGAAGTCGAAGGCGCCGAGTTCCATCGCCTCGGTGGCCTCGCGCACGCTCCCGAAGCCGGTGAGCACCAGGACGGTGCAGCTCGGATTGGTCTTGAGGGCCGTCTTGAGCACGTCCATCCCGGACTTCCCCGGCATCACCAGGTCGGTGATCACCAGGTCGAAGGGGGGACGGGCCTCCCGGAGGATCTTCTCGGCCGCCTCTCCGGTGGCCGCCGTCGTGACCTGGAACCCCTCGCCCTGGAGCAGGGTGGAGAGGGTCTCCCGCGGCATGGGATCGTCGTCCACCAGCAGGAGGCTCGGGGAGGGCATCTGGGGGGGGACGATCGGTCGGGTCAAGGGCGCACCTGGCGAGGTACACGATACTCCTCGGTGCCGGCCGCGCCGGGCTGGAGGATGGGCGGGTTCACGCGGCCCCCCGCAGCCTGTAGACGAAGGCGAGCACCTGGGCCACGGCCTGGTAGAGCTCCCGGGGGATGGGCTTGTCCACATCCACCGAACGGTAGAGAGCCCGCGCGAGCTCGGGGCGCTCCAGGATGGGGACGCCTGCTTCCCGGGCCCGCTCCCGGATGTTCAGGGCCAGGTGGTCAAGGCCCTTGGCCACGCAGACCGGCGCGGCGGTGCGGTCGTCGTAGCGCAGGGCCACGGCCACGTGGGTCGGATTCGTCACCACCACGGTGGCCTTCGGAACCTGCGCCAGCATGCGCCTCCGGGCCGATGTGAGCATGACGGAGCGCTGGTGGCGCTTCACTTCCGGGCTGCCCTCCGCGTCCTTGGACTCGTCCTTCACCTCCTGCTTGGTCATCCGGATGCTCTTCTCGAAGTTGTAGCGCTGCCAGGCGAAATCCCCGAGGGCGAGGACCAGCATGGCGAGCATCACGTTCCGGTAGAGGATGAACAGCGTCGCCTGGAACTGGCTGAGGGCCTCTCCCAGAGGAAGCCGGAGGGTGCCGAGCAGCACGGGCACCCGGTCGGCCAGCACCCCGTAGGCCACCGCGGCCAGGAGGGAGAACTTGAGGAGGCTTTTCAGCAGTTCCACCAGGGCGCGGACGGAGAAGATCCGCTTGAAGCCCTGGGCCGGATTGAGGCGGTCGAACTTGGGCTGGAGGGGCTTGACGCTCGGCTTGAAGCCCCTCTGGGCGAAGCCGCCCGCAAGCGCCACGAGCAGGTTCAGGGACAGGAAGGGCAGCAGCACCCGGGCGAGGATGCGCATCACGTCCCACACCAGGACCGTCCGGTTGGCCTCGGCGAGCGCCCCCGGAACCGCCCGGCTCAGGAACAGGGCCACCTCCCTCCCCAGGAGGAAGATGGTGGCGGTGCCCAGACCGAGGAACATGAAGAAGTTCGCCCACAGGATGAGTGCGGCGTCGAAATCC
Source organism: Holophagaceae bacterium (assembly GCA_027451045.1). Lineage (GTDB taxonomy): Bacteria > Acidobacteriota > Holophagae > Holophagales > Holophagaceae > Geothrix. The sequence continues at coordinate 8,289 of DAIDKC010000149.1, forward strand.
ATGCTGCGGGCGACCGACCCCTCCGACCGGGCCTTCTGCCTGCGCTTGGGAGTCGCCTTCTCGGTGCGATCGGGATCGTTGGCCATGGGCTATCCCAGCAGCCTCAGCGCGATCCTCGGCGCCCGCTCGAACAGGGGGATCAGCCACGGCCCCAGCTGGCGGAGCATCAGGCCGAGGATGACCAGCCCCATGGCGATCTTGAGGGGGAAGCTCAGCTGCAGGAGCTGGAGCTGGGGCATGAACTGGCCCGAGATGGCCAGGAGCAGGTCCATCAGGAACAGCACCGCCAGGACCGGGAAGGCCAGCTGGAACCCTTTCACCAGCAGCTGTCCGAGGAGGATCACCAGCCCCATCACCTGGAGGGGGACCCCCTGCCCGAGCGGTGCCACCCGGAAGCTGTCCACCAGCGCCAGGATCATGACCCTGTGGAGCCCCGTCACGAACACCAGCACCGAGGCGGCCTGGACCATGAAGGAGGCCGACACGGAGGTGTTCTGCGCCGTGCTGGGGTCCAGGAACTGGACGAAGGAGAAGCCCATCTGCATGTCCATGAGGCCTCCCGCGAACGCCACCGCCTCGATGATCCAGGCCACCACAGTGCCCAGTACGAGCCCCACGGCCAGCTCACTGGCCATCTGGCTCAGCAGGGCCGGGATACCCGTGGAGAGCACCGCCGGAGCAGGCACCACGGGCACCAAGACCAGGGAGACCAGCACCGCCAGGGCCACCCGCACCTGGAGCGGCAGCTTCGTGGCACCAAGCAGGGGCATGGCGGAGAGCAGACCGGTCAGCCGGGTCATGACGAGCAGCCAAAGGACCACCTTGTCGGCCGTGAAGGCCCAGACCGCGGCGTTCGAGAGGGTGGGGGTCATCAGGGCAGCTGGCGGACGACCGTATTGAAGTCCGTGAACATGTGGGTGGCGAACTGGACGAGGATGTGGGTCATCCACGGGAAGGCGAAGGCCACGACGACCATCACGGCGATGATCTTGGGTACGAAGGCGATGGTCTGGTCCTGGAGGCTCGTGACCACCTGGAAGATCGAGACCGCGAGGCCCACCACCATCGAGGTCAGGAGGGCCGGCGCGGCCACGAGCATGGCCGTCCTGAGGGCCTCCTTCCCGATCTGCGCGATCAGCAGCTCATTCATCCCGCACCCCCATGCCATCCGTCCCGGCGATCCCGCGCCGGAGCCATCCGGGAAGCCCCCGCGGGCAGGCCGGCCTCATCCCGTGTACCCCCGGACCAGAGAACCCACGATCAGGTACCAGCCATCCACCATCACGAAGAGCAGGATCTTGAAAGGCAGGGAGACCACCACGGGAGGCAGCATCATCATGCCCATGCTGAGCAGGATGCTGGCCACCACCATGTCCACCACCAGGAAGGGCAGGAAGATCATGAAGCCGATCTCGAAGGCCGTCTTCAGCTCGCTGATGAGGAAGGCGGGGAGCAGGCACTCCATGGGGACGTCCGCCCGGGTCCTCGGCAGGGGCGCCTTGGCGATGCCGAGAAACAGCTCGAGGTCCTTCTTCCGGGTGTAGCGGAGCATGAAGACCTTCAGCGGCGCGGCCGTGCGTTCGAGGGCCTGGTCCACCGTGAGCTGGTTGTGCTGGAGGGGTTGGAGGACCGTCGTGTTGATCTCCCTCGCGGTGGGCGCCATGATGAAGAAGGTGAGCACCAGCGAAAGGCTGATCAGCACCTGGTTCGAGGGAGTCTGCGTCAGTCCGAGGCCCTGCCTCAGGAACTGCATCACCACCACGATGCGCGTGAAGCTCGTGGCGGTCATGAGGATGGTGGGCGCCAGGGTGAGGACCGTCAGCAGAAGCACGGCCTGGAGGCTGGAGCTCAGGGCCGGGCCAGTGGGGGTCTTCCCGAAGTCCACCGTGACCGAAGGGAGCGGCGCGGCCTGCTGGGCGTGCAGGCAGATCCCGGCGAGGAGGAGCATCGCCACGGGGAGCCATCTCAGAGCGCGCCTCACTGGCCACCTCCGGACTGCTTGAGCATCGCTTCCATCTCCCTGACGGGCACCGGACGCCCCAGTTCGCCCTGCTGGGCCAGGGCCTGCTCGAATCCCTCCGCCGCGCCGGCGCGTTCAAGGCCATCCAGGCGCGCCAGGAGGCTGATCCCCTGGGGCGCAAGGGCGATGAGGAAGCGCTCGCCCTCCACGTCCAGGATGGACACGAACCTCCGGTCCCCGAGGGCGAGGGTCTCGTCCACCTTGAGCTTCCCGTGCCCGCTGCCGGGCAGGCGACCCTTCCCGTACTTCTTGAGTGCCCAAAGACTCAGGCTCACCAGTCCCAGTACGATCACCAGGGAGCCGAAGGCCCGGACCACGGAAGGGCCTGCGTCCATCCGCTGACCCTGAGTCGGTTTTCCGTCGTCCAGGCTGTAGGGGGCCTGGAGCTCCTGCTCCGCAGGACTGGGCGGTGGCGCCGCCGGCGGCGCGGGCTGGGCCGAAAGACCCAGCGCTACCAGCATGGCCAGCCCCAACCAGACGCGTCGCCCCACGACAGACCCCCGACAGATCTCCTGTTCATGGCGAGAGGCGTGCCACCTCCGGCCATTGCGGGGCCGCCGTGGCAGGGGTAGGGTGGAGGGCATTCACGCGATGCCCACCCGAAGGAGCTGCCATGCCGACCTTCAAGCTCACCGTGAACGGCCGCCGGAGAACCGTGGACGCCGATCCCGACACTCCGCTGCTCTGGATCCTGAGGGACGCCCTCGGCCTTCCCGGCACCAAGTTCGGCTGCGGCCAGGGCCTCTGCGGGGCCTGCACCGTCCACCTCGGAGGGAAGGCCGTCCGGTCCTGCCAGGTACCCCTGAAGGAGGCCGCCGGCGCGCCCATCGTCACGATCGAGGGCCTTGCGCCGGCCCGCGGGTTGCACCCTGTCCAGCGCGCCTGGATCGAGGAGGACGTGGCCCAGTGCGGCTACTGCCAGCCCGGGATGATCATGAGCGCGGCCGCTCTCCTGGGGGCGCATCCCCATCCGACTGACGCCCAGATCAACGATGTGATGGGCGAGCACATCTGCCGCTGCGGCTCCTATCCCAGGATCCGCAAGGCCATCCATCGCGTTGCGGAGGGGGGTGCGAAATGACCACCCGCCGCGACTTCCTGAAGGTCACCGGCGCCGCGGGTGCCGGCCTGGTGCTGGGCCTCCGTCTCGACGCCGCGCCCCGTCCCGGGGAACCACGGCCCCGGGATTTCCGTCCCAACGCCTACATCGCCATCCGACCCGACGGCACGGCCGTGCTCACCGTACCCAAATCCGAGATGGGCCAGGGCGTGCGGACGGCCCTGCCCATGGTCCTCGCGGAGGAGCTGGACCTCGACTGGTCGCACGTGACCCTGCTCCAGGCCATGCCCGGGCCCGAGTTCCCGCACCTCGGAACCGGAGGCAGTACCAGCGTGAGCACCACCTGGAGCGTGCTCCGCCGGGCCGGCGCCGCC
>DAIDKC010000150.1 GCA_027451045.1 Holophagaceae bacterium
CTGGAGGCGGCCGAGGAGGATCTGCCGCATCAGGTCCTCCGCGGGCCGGGGCACAGCCGGGCGCTGGGCCGGCACGCTCCAGCCCGGGCGCTCCCAGAGCAGGGAGCCTTCCTGCTGGGCGAGCTCCAGGAGATTCCGGAGCAGACCTGGATTCCCCAGGCTGTGTTCCAGCAGATCCTGCAGGTAGGCCGGCGGGAGGGCATGGCGGCCGAGGAGATCCTCCAGGACCTGTCGCAGGTCGTCATCCTCGAGGCGGTTCAGGCCCACCAGGGCCGCGGAGGGCTCGGCGCGGAGCTGCCCGATGAGGGGCTTCAGGCCGGTTCCCTGGGCGCCGGTGGAGAGGGTGAGGAGCCAGGGGATGCGGGAAGCGTGAACCAGTTCGCGCACCAGGGCCAGCACGCCCGGCGCGGCCCGGTCCAGGTCCGAGAGATGGATGAGGCGCGGGTGGAGATCCGCGGAGAAGGCCAGCGCCTCGAGTACCGCCCTCAACTCGTCGGCATCCGGCCCGGCCTCCGGGCGCTCCAGGGCCCGGCCCCCGGTCAGGAAGGCGAAGGCCTGGATCCGCAGGGCCAGGGCCTTGGCGGCACCCGGGTGCAGGGCGTAGAAATCCGCCTCGCTGCCCTGGAGCAGCCCTTCGAGGAGGCGCCCCAGGAAGCGGCCGGCCGTCTCTTCCGGGGCGGGGGCGAGGCGATGGACCCAGAGGCCTTCGCCTTCCGCCACCGCGCAGGCCCAGGCGGCGAGGTGGGACTTCCCCACGCCCTCCTCGCCCTGGAGCAGGATGATGCGCTCCATGGCGACAGGGGCGCCCAGGCCCAGCACCAGGGACTTGATGTAGGTGAGCTCCTGTCCCCGGCCCCGGATGGGCCTCGAGACGGGCTCCGAGAGGTCGGGAGGCTGGGCCCAGGGCTCTTCCCGGGACAGGGGTGGCTCCGGCAGGGCCGGGGGCAGGAAGGACCGCAGGCGGTCCAGGCCCCAGGGGGCCTCCCCCAGGACCCGGGGGCAGAAAAGGCGCCCGGGCCGGAAGGTCAGGGTCTCGGGATGGAGGAAGCGGGGATGCGGCGTGCCGGCCAGAGCCTCCGCGAGGCAGCGGAAGGCCGCCTCCCGCGTGTCGGCACCCCAGTCCGGCCAGAGGCGGGAGAGGGGTGGCCCCTGGATGAGTTGGAGGCACCAGACCTGGCTGTCGTCGTAGCCGAAGTGGCAGTGGAGCGGGTCCAGGGGAGTGGCATTCTGGAACCGCCCCAGGAAGGCTTCCCGCAACTGGTCGAGTTCGCGGTCCGGCGGGCGCGGCTGCCAGAGCTGGAGCAGGAACCGGGAACCGTCCCCCTCGCGCCGCACCAGTTCCCAGGTGCAGGGGCCCTCCTGGCCGAGCACGGCCAGGGTGGAGCAGCGGTGCGCGCCCAGGAACCGGGTCAGGTCCATGGGGACAGTCCAGGGCACAGGGCGCGAAACCGGGGGAGCATGGCGCCGAGTCTAGCAGACGCCCCCGCGGCGCCGGTCCGACCCCTACCGCGCGAGGAAGGGATCGAGGACGACCGCCGCTGTGAGAAGGAGCGCGAAGAGGTTGACGTTCATGAAGACCCGCCGGGTCGTCCGGGGCGAGGGGGCCTCCCGCAGGAGGGGCAGAGCTCCAAGGGCGAGGGCGAGGGCGCTTCCCGCCAGCAGGAGGACCGCGGGCGGCGTGCCCAGGACGCGGAAGACCGGCAGGAGGCTGCACGCGGTGGCGGTCCCGATGATCCAGGTGAAGGTGAGGCGGGCCAGGCGAGGGCGACCGAGGACCTGCACCAGGGTCGGGAAGCCGGCCTGCTCGTACCCCTCGGCATGGAGGGTCACCAGCAGCCAGAAATGGGGCACCTGCCAGATGAAGAAGACGAAGGCCAGGGCGAGGAGGGCCGGATTCCGGAGGTCCCCTCCGGCGGCGGCCCAGCCGATGGCGGGGGGCAGGGCACCGATGAGCGATCCGGGGACCACAGCGAAGGCGCTGAAGCGCTTCAGGGGCGTGTAGACGCCGTTGTACCAGGCCAGGGCGAGGGCGCCCAGCCAGGCGGCGGAGGCGGGCAGGAAGAGGCGGAGCACCAGGAAGCCCGCCAGGGCCAGGGCCAGGGCCAGGACCAGGGCCGTACCCGGCTGGATGTCCCCCTGGGGCAGCGGGCGGTGCCAGGTGCGGGGCATCCGCGCGTCGAGGTGGCGTTCCTGGACCTCGTTGAGCGCACTGGAACCCATGGCCAGGAGCAGGATGCCGGCCAGGGTCGGGATCAGGCCGGCGTCCACGCCCCGGCGGCAGGCGATGTAGCCGGCGGCGGCGGTCAGGGTCGAGGCGCCGGAGATGCGGAGCTTGGTCAGCTCCGCGAGCATGGCCAGGGGGCGGGGGCGGTGGGCGGGAAGGACCGCGGCGTTCATGGCTGGGCCGGAGCGGAGGGCTTCAGGGTTCGCAGGTAGGTCACGATCTCGTCCAGTTCGGCCGGCGAGAGCTGGACCGCGGGC